>JAFGND010000070.1 GCA_016927185.1 Candidatus Coatesiibacteriota bacterium | reverse complement strand
TGTTGCCTGCATTGCTGTGCCAACCGGTCCATTTCTCAATGCTGCCTTGATTGCTTCAGTATTTGCTGATGTGCAAACATTAGTAACAGTCTTGATATATTTCAATCTGCTTGCCCAGTCAGAGCATCTTTCATTGCAGTTGGAATTTGCAGCCTTGTATGGATAGCATGCTTCATCTGGTACTCCATTAGCTTTTACCCAGTTTGCAGGTCCTGTTCCAGCAGGTCCGCCTCCGCAGCTTCCTCCTGAGTAGCAGGTTGAAACCATGTATTGCTCTGATGCATCCCAGTCAATATTGGAATTATTCGAATTGATATTTATCATTGCTTCCCAGGTTCCCATGACTGCAAATGCCCAGCATGAGCCGCAGCTAGCCTGATTCTTGACTGAAGTCATCCAGTTCGTTCCACCTACGTTTGTCCAGTCAAGATATTCAGGATTTTTAGTGTTTGAATTAACAATATGATTGCTATTTTTTGTCTTGCTTTCGATGGGAAGATACATGCCAGTAAGCATCATTTTCAAAGTTTCTTTTGGCATATTGGTATAAGGGGTTACACCTGCTTCCCATTTGAGATTGTTTGCCTTGATGTAAGCTCTACATTCTTCTAGCGTCATTATATATGGATCTAATGCCACTAAAGGCATAGCCAAAGCCATGACTAGTAGAATAATTACATACTTCATTTTTCCTCCTTTTGTTAAAAAATTGATATCTGAAAAAATCCTCCTTTCATTTTTTAGTCAAGATGAATTGCTTTCAGAGTCGTATTATAATTCTCTGTCTTCATATTGAAGAAATATACTCCACTTCTAAGTTTTGAAGTATCAACTGAAATGTTATATCTTCCAGATTGCAAATACTTTTTGCAAACAGTTGAAACTTTTTTCCCATTTACGTCAAAAATTTCAATACTAACCATATCTGAATTTGGCAAATCAAATTTCAGCATTGCTCTTTTGAAAAATGGTATGGGTGATATAGACAATCCATATTTAGATGGAGCAAATTTCGTGCCTTTAGCAAAGTTGAATCCTGTTGTTCTGTGAATTTCAAAAACTCCATCACTCTGGTCAACACTTGTATCCTGACTGTCAGCAATTTTGATAAGGCAGCTAATTGCATCAATATTAGGTACTGTCCAGTTGAAACTGCCATTATTATTCTGATTTGTTGCTAATGTTTCCCATGAATTTCCTGAATTAGTGCTGAAGAAAAGATCCACAAGGCTGATGTTGCCCGTTGTAATCCATTCTATGAATACGCTTGAACCTCCATCAAGGTTTTCTCCCCCATTTGGATAAACAACAGTAATGGATTTTGCAGCTTCATCCTGCATTATTGGCAAGTGAGTCTCATTAGCCCATGGAATTTCTGCCTCATCATAACCGATTCTGAAGAAACCCTGTTCACCCCAGCCGGTTCCCCAGCTATTCTTGCAATACCAGTATCCACCTTCCTCATCGTCATTATATCCAATAATTGCAACAACATGAAGTCCGACACTTCCTCCTGAAGTATGCCTGTAAACTCCTTCAGTATAATTGTAATAGAAGTCCTCATAAACATCCATTGTTGTTGAAACAGGTCCTTCAGTTACAGCCTGCTTGACTGCCTCATTGTCATGTCCCAGTACCCTGTAATCAGTCATTTTTACCAATCTGCTTTCCCAGTCGGTGCACTTGGGATTGCATGCAGAATTTCTTCCTTCATATGGCCAGCAATCTTCATCTATGCAGCCATTGCTTTTAAGGAATGGATACAGACTGCTTGGCCAGCAACCGGAGCAATTGCCTGCAGGGAAGCAGTCTGAAACAAGATATTGCTCGCTGTAGTCAATTTCCTCTGTGGCATTATTGTGTGCAATTCTTGTAACTGGTTCCCAGGCTCCAACTGAACCAAATGCCCAGCATGAGCCACATCCACCCTGATTCCTGATCGGAGTTATCCAGTTATGACCATTGTAATCGCGCCAATCTAGCTTTGAAGGTCTTTTCAGATTTTCTTTAGCGAAATAGTCTGGTTTTGAATTGATTGGTTGCTTGTTTCTGTCCAGTTTCATGACATTCATTCCGCGAAGAGCTTCTGGAAGCCTTGAATTGCTTGTCTCTCCAGCTTGCCAGTTATAACCTTTAGCTTTTATTGCAAGTCTTAATTCCTCAAGTGTGAATGTCCTTGATCTTGCAGAAATCAAGCTGAAAGTCAATAATAGAAACAAAGTTAATAGCTTCATAACATCCTCCTTAGTTTATTTTCACAAGTTTTGTAATAATCTTATAAGTTTTCCCGATCAAGGCAATATAGTAAATTCCCTGTTTTTCTTTCATGTTATTCTGCTTATAATAATAACTTCCGGGTTGATGATAGCCCTTGATAATAGTTCTTATTTTTCTTCCATTAATGTCAAAAATGGAGATTTCTATATTTCCTTTCTCCATAATATAAAACCAGATGTCAATTTTGTCAAGAAAGGGATTTGGGGTAACAAGAAGTTCTTTTTTTCTTGGTACTTCTTTTGCAGTCTTTGCAGGATTTCCAAAACCCTGGAAGAAAGCTATTGGAAGATGGGTCTGATTTGGATACGGAATTCTTGCCTGATTATATGCTATCTTGAAAAAACCATCTTCTCCCCAATTCTCTCCCCAGCTATTCTTGCAGTACCAATACCCATTATTGTTGTTATCATTATATCCAATAATAGTAATCGCATGAAGTCCCATTGATTCTCCAATTGAATACTTGTAAATCCCTGATTTGTAGTAATAATAGAAATCCTCATATACTTGCATTATAGTTGATACAGGGGATACTGTTATTGCTTGTTTCACTGCTTCATTATTATTCAGGATTGATTTATAATCCCGGAGAAGAAGCTTCTTGCTATTCCATTCTTCGCATTGACCGTAACATGGGGTATTCCTTCCTCTGTATACCCAGCATGCTTCATCAATGCAGCCTTCGCTCTTCAGGAATTTATATAATGCACTTGGCCAGCAACCATTACAATCTCCATCTTTGAAACAATCAGAAACAAGAAATTGCTCACTTAAATCAATTTGTTCATCAGGGTTTGAATAAGCTACTCTGATTGATACTTCCCAGGCAGCTAATGCAGCAAATGCCCAGCAAGAACCGCATTGTCCTTGATTCTTGATACTTGTAACCCAGTCTCTGCCCTTATAATCTCTCCAAGAAAAAGAAACTGGTTTTTTATCATTATTATGAGACAGGAAATTGACATTGGCATCCCCAGGATTTTCGGTTTTTAGATGCATCAAGTTCAATCCTGCAAGACCATATGGAAGTTTTGAATTATATGTTTCTGATGCAAACCATTCGAGATTCCTTGCTTTTATCTCATTTCTTACATGTTCCAGGGAAGGAGGAGAGGAGTTAAGAAAACCTATAGTGATAAGCACAAAACAAAGTATAAGTGGAGTCTTCAAAATATCTCCCTTAAAGATCAAATAGCATTAACTATTGCTTTGAAAGCAGCTTCTAATTAAGTTTTCTTCTTTTTAGCTTTCACTGCCTTCTTTTTTGCAGTTTTCCCTTTTTTGATTTTAGTTTTTGACTTACTGTCTTTTTTGTCAACATTTTTATCGACGTTGTCTTTATTTTTTGCAGAATCTTCAGTATCTTTCAGTTCAGTATCTGATTTTGAGGTTGAATCATTTGCGGTTGTTGCTTCTTTCTGTTCCTTTAGATTTGTTATTATTCTGTCCAGCTGACTGATTCCATCTTTCATTGTTCCGTCAGAATCAAGTCTTATAAACCAATTGTTCTCTTTTTTTATCAACTTCAAATCTATTGTCTCTTCAGAATCATTCTGATATAATATTATTTTTACAGTAGATTCTGAATCTTTTTCTTTAGGCTCCTCAGCTATTTTATATTTTGTAGACTTCAACATTTTTCCATAAATATCGTATTTATCGCTTTCGGTTTTTGCCTGTCCTGGATCAAGCTCCTTAAGTTCATCAAGTTTAGCTTTCACTTGAGTATATATTTGATAATCTTCCTGATAAATAAGTTTCTGTACATCACCCAATTTCTTTTCCTTTGCCAAGGAAAAGAACTTGTCTATAGTATCCTTGGGTCCCGGGGCACCACAACTCAATACAAAAGCTATAGCAATAAACAAAACCAGAACATTCTTGAACATACTTCTCCTTTCTTGATTTTCGCAGATACAGAAATTGTATAAGACTAGTTTTGTCAAGGGTTTTCTTGATTCTTTTGAAGTTACATATAATATATAATTAACTAATATCTTAATTGATAATATATTAAAGGATTTAATACTCCAGTGGAAAATCCTTTATTTGTGCCATGGAAAATACCGGTCCATGTTTACAGACATAGTAAGGACCGATATTACATCTGCCACATTTACCTATTCCGCACTTCATTTTCATTTCAAGGGTAGTAATAATTTGTTCATCCTCGAAATTCATTTTCTTCAGGGATTTAAGAACAAACTTTATCATAATGGGTGGACCGCATGTAATAACAACTGTATTATCTGGCTTTGGATCAGCCTTTTCAAGAATGGTTGGCACGAAACCTATTTTGCCCTTCCATGAACTATTTTCGCCTCCCGGATCCACAGTATAAATCGTTTTTATATCGTCTCTCTTCTCCCACTCATTAAGCTGTGTTTTATAAACAAGATCGCTAACGGATCTGGCTCCATATATCATTGTAATGTCCTTGTATTTTTCCCGCTGGGCAAGGCATGAAAGAAAGCATGAGCGGATTGGAGCAAGACCTATTCCCCCGGCAACAAAGACCAGATTTTTTCCAGCCCATTCATCAATCTCGAACCAGTTTCCATAAGGTCCCCTGAATCCGATTTCATCGCCTTTGTCGAGCCTTTCAAGGGCAGTAGTGACTTCCCCAACTTTCTTGAAAGAGCATTCTATATAATCTTTCTGAAAAGCTGATGAAGATATGCAGAATGTTGTTTCACCAACTCCGAAAACGGTATATTCTCCAAATTGACCAGTCTTGAATGAAAAATTCTTTGCTATTTCATCATTCTTGAATTTCAATCTGAAAGTTTTTACATCAGGAGTTTCCTGAAAACTTTTAATTATTTCCATCACAAACGGTTTATAAATATTTGTCATCATCCTCTCCTGTTAAGCTTTTGCTTTCAGTTTTTTGCCCTTATCATCAATTTCTGAAAGCATCGTCATTATATTTATTCCTACAGGACAGCTTTCAATGCATCTTCCGCAGCCTGTGCATGCAATAACTTCAAAGTTGTTCACATAATAATAGTATTTATGCATAAGTCTTTGTCTCCATCTCCTGAAATGCTCTTGTCTTGGTTGATGTACTTTCATTCTAGTGAAATCAGTGAAAGAGCAGCTATCCCATGTTCTCCTTCTTGTTATCTTGTCTAAATTCCTGTCTTCAATAATGTCAAAGCAGTGACAAGTAGGACATACAAATGTGCATATCCCGCAAGACAGACATTCAAGAGCACAATTCTTCCAGTAGTCATCCTCGAAATTATTTTCAAGCCATGACTTGACTTTATCGATTTTTATCTTTTTTATGCTTTTATCAATATTATCAAGTTCTTTTTTAAGTTCTTTCAAATCCTCTTTGGAAGCAGGATTAATTACCTTGTTTAAATGACTGAGGAGTTTTTTTCCTTTTTCAGTCAATATCTCAACAATGTAATCCTTGCTTTTCAATTGGGTCAGCATAATATCACTTCCATCCTTGTAGGGATATTTTCCCAGAACGGAAGTACAAAAGCAGCTTGAATCAGTATAAGGGCAGGTGAAGGCTATTAAAATCGCTTTTTCTCGTTTCTTCAGATAAAATTCATCCTTGTAGTCCCAGCTGAAAAGCTTGTCTATTACATCCAGTCCCGCAGTATCACAAGGGCGCAATCCGGCAACAATGAAAGGTTCATATTCAATTTCCGGATCCTCGAGAGTGAAACCATCTCCATTATACTTGTAAGAGAACAGGTCTTCATTGATTGGGAAAAAAAGCTCCTTGGGACCTCGCTTTGTCTTCAGCTTGCCAATATCTGCATCATTCCATTTCTTTATTTTCTTGAAATAAAGGTTATCCTTATCTGTGCCTTCTTCAAAGACAGGTGCAAAAACCGGATAACCTGCCGCTATCAATAAATCCATCCATGCATTCAATTCAAATGGGGATAATTTAAATAACTCGGTCATATGTTTTCCTTTTCTATCTTAACCATGAAATAGATTCTCGTCATCATCATTCTTGAAAGTAACCAGTGCTGGAGGGGCTTCCTTGTCTAATCCTCCTTCATAGTCAAAGAACTCCTTGACTGCCTGAGACATTCTCTTGTTTATTTTCATTAAAGGTATTCGCACGGGACAAACTCTTTCGCATTCACCGCAGCCAATGCATCTTCCCGTCAGATGATATGCCCTGACTATGTTCCATGCTGCATTTCCTGATGCATCAGAGGATTTAGAAAAGAATCTTGGTAAATTCTGGTCAGCAATGCAGATTGTACAATAACACAAGGGGCATACTTGCCTGCATGCATAACATTTAATGCACTTATCGAATTCGGCCTTGAAATAGAGCCATTTTGTTTCGTTTGGCAATTTATCAAAATTTTCCCACCATACACTTATGGGACTCTGCATGTTTACAGGATTGTCCTTGTCATCCTTGATTGCATCTTCAATTATTTCATCAGCAATTGAAGCAGGTGGATTTGTCACTTTGCAACCTGGACATTTATCTGCTATGTTATCCTTGCTGATTTTTTCATAATGCTGATTATCTCTGTATACTCCATTACAGGTAACTGCTATTATATAAACAGAATCTCTTTCAATTTGATTTTCCTGGCATAATGTTATGACAGCTCTTGCATCACATCCCTTGCAAAGCAAACCGATTTTCTTGTATCTGTTTTTCAGTTCATCTTTTGTAAGATACAAAGCAAGATTGTTGAAGCAATATGAATTATATGTCAGTTTATCTACCTGCCTTGGATCAGTTATGAAAAAAGGTTTATACGTATTCTTGTCTGGATCCGAAATGGAATAACCTATGAAAAGATCTATTGTCTTTTGTTTCAGCAGTTCCTTCACTTTCTCTCTCAGTATTTGCTCCATATATTAATCCCCTTTTACTCAATGATATTGACATAGCCAGAGATTATCATTAATTCTGTCAATTAAAATTATCAAGCTGTCAATATAAAATGATTTTAAAATGAACAAGAGGTTTCTGGAAAATCCTGAAAGCAAGCTTAAATAATAAGAGAAAAAGGGGTATTAGTCCAGAGAGTTCATGAATCAGCTTTGTGTATAGGGAAAACTGAATGCAATTTCATTTCTATTTACTGCAGATCAAAATTTGAATTTTTGCATAACAGTCTTGACAAGAAGAAGAAGTATTAAAATGAGGTGAGTTACAAAATTAAAAAATGTTTGTGAAATGATATGAAACTTCTGTTGATTAATGTGAAATCTGCAGTAACTGCAACAGATTCCTTGAATCCATCGTTGAGAATTCTTGACCATCCCTTCATAGGTATAGATGGGGACAGGATATGTTATATATCTGACAAAAAGCCTGAGGGGAAATGGGAAGAATTCGATGCTCAAGAAAAGCTTATTACACCAGGTCTTGTTGATCCCCATACTCATCCTATATTTGCCGGGAACAGATCTGATGAATACTCAATGAGACTGGAAGGCATCAGTTACATGGATATAGCAAAGTCAGGTGGAGGAATAAACAAGACTGTCAGATTGACACGTCAGGCAAGTGATGAGGAACTATACAAGAGCACCAGGCAGAGACTATTGAGAATGATGTCTCATGGTACGACAACTATAGAGGCAAAAAGTGGATATGGTCTGACAACAGAAGATGAATTAAGGCTCATAAAAATACTCCATGATCTTGATGAAGAACTTCCAATTGAGATTTTCATAACATTTCTTGGTGCACATGAAATCCCTCCTGAATATAAGGATAAAAGGGAGGATTATATAAACATGGTAATAGAAGAAATGATACCTGAAGTGGCAAGACAGGGATATGCAAAGTTCTGTGATGTTTTCTGTGAGAATGGTGTTTTTTCTAAATCAGAATCAGAAAGAATATTGGAAACAGGGAAAAAATATGGTCTCATTCCCAAAATCCATGCAAATGAACTTGGAAATTCTCATGGAGTTGAAGCAGCAGCAAAAACAGGAGCAATAAGTGCTGATCACCTGAATTATATAAATGATAATGAAATAAGAATATTGAAGGAATACAAAATCTGTCCTGTTTTACTTCCTGCAACAAGTTTTACATTGGGATTAGGTATTTATCCCCCTGCAAGAAAACTAAAAGAAAATGGAATTACTTTTGCTCTTGCATCAGATTGCAATCCAGGGAGTTGCTACCTCGAAAATTTTTCTCTGGTTCAGGCAATTGCTTGTAATACTATGAGAATAAGCCCTGAAGATGCTTTTATTGCATCAACCCTGATAGCAGCAAAAGCTTTGGGAGCTGAGAATATAGGAGTTCTGGATGCAGGCATGCAAGCTGATTTAATTATATGGAATGCAGAAGATTACAGAGATATTTCATATCATTACGGAATAAATTCAGTTGACAAAGTTATGAAAAAAGGGAAATGGGTGTCTTTTTAATAATCCAAGGTGAGGCGAGATGAGTAACAAGAAGAAAGTAGAGAAGCTCAAGAAAAATGCAGATAGATTCATGCAGAAAGGAGATTTCAACAAAGCCATTGAGGAATATAAAGCTATAATTGAGATAGATGGTCAGGATCCCACTTATCTGAACTATATAGGAGATCTTTATATAAAACTGAACAACAAAGCTTTGGCAATTAATTATTTTCTGTTGGCGATTGAAGCTTATGAGAGTCAGGAGTTTTATAATAATGCTGTTGCAATGTGCAGGAAGATATTAAGGCAAGAGACAAAACCAGATGTTTTCAAGATAATGGGAAGGCTTCTGGCTAAGCAGGGTTTCAACAAGGAAGCAGTAGATAATTACAGGAAGTATATTCAACATAACAGAGACAAAAAGGAAGAGATTTTCGAACTTTATGATAAGATGCTTGAACTGGACAATCAGGATTTACAAAGCTACCTTGAATATAGCCATTTTCTAGAGGTTTACAAGAGATATGATGAAGCAATGTCAATCTATAAAAAAGGTCTGGCTGTATTCCAGGAACTATCCATGGAAGAAGCAGCAGGTGACATCCTTGAGAAAATGAAAGAGCTTGATCCCGATTCTGTGAAAGGGATAGAAGTAAAGAAGGCAAAGGATGAATCAGAAGATGAATTGATGAACATTCTTGAAGGTCTTTCTTCAGCTTCGGAAGAAGAGGAAGAAGAACTGAAACGCATTGAAAAAGAATCCAGGAAGAAAGCCGAAGAAGAGGCTACCAGACAAGCTGAGATTGAAGCCAAGAAAAAGGCTGATGAGGAAAGAAGGAAGAGGGAAGAGGCAAGGCAGAAAGCTGAAGCAGAAGCCAGGAGAAAAGCGGAAGAGGATGCAAAAAGAAAAGCAGCTGAGGAAGCCAGGAAGAAAGCAGCCGAAGAAGAAGCAATAAGACAAGCTGAGATAGAAGCCAAGAAAAAGGCTGATGAAGAAAGAAGGAAGAGGGAAGAAGCAAGGCAGAAAGCTGAAGCAGATGCAAGGAGAAAAGCTGCTGATGAGGTGAAACAGAAATTTGAGGAAGAACGCAAGAAACAAATAGAGATTTCAAAGGGAAAACTGAAGGAAATCCTTGATGATTTTTCTCCTGTAGCCAAGGACAGGACATTCAATGAGATTGATTCAATACTTGAAGAACAAAGTGCAACAATACAGCATTTGCTTGAACTGGAAAGCATGGTTGAAGAGCTGAAAGAAGGATTCCAGGCAAGCGAAACAGTTGATGATGCTGATAATATGTATGATCTCGGGATAATGTACAAGGATATGGGCTTGTACGAAGAAGCAATAACACAATTCAGAAAGATAATCCTTACTAACAGGGATGATACAAAAGCATATGAAATGATTGGAGAAATTTTCCTTGAAAAGGAAGAACTTGATAAAGCAATGGTGACTTTAAAGCGAGGAATCTCGGTGGCAAAAGAACCTTTGCAGTGCATAAATCTTAGATACATGCTTGCAATAGCTTTCGAACAAAAAGGGTATCTCAAGAGTGCAATAAAGGAACTGAAAGAAGTTTATGCTACCAACAAGAATTTCAAGGATACTGAGAAACTGCTTAAGAAATATCTCGTGCAGCTCAAAAAAATGCAAAGAGAGAAAAAAGAGGAAGACACTTCAGCAGAGGAGAAAGAAACACCAGCAAAACAACCTGCCAGGGAAGTAGTGGAAGAAAAACCGGTTCAGGATTTGCTTTTCCCGGAAAGAGAATCTGATTATATAGATAATCTTGATAAAAGAGAGATCAGTGAAATGCCTTCACTGGGATTATCCAGACAAGAAAGCAAGAGAATTATAACTGATCTCAAGAAATTTGTTAAGGAATTACAGAGTGAGGAAATAAAAGAGGAAGAAGAAACTGAAAAGAAGGAAACCCAGAAGAAAAGAAAGATTTCATATTTATAATAGGAATTTGATATATGAGTTATGAAGAGTTTTTTGGATTATCCATGCAGCCCTTTTCCAATGTACCCGATGACAGATTCTATTTTAATTCGGAGCAGCATGATCAGGCACTTTTGAGGCTCAAGTATGCTGCTGAGACCATGAAAGGTCTGGCTGTTCTTGTTGGAGATCTTGGAACAGGAAAGACGACTCTTGCGAGAAGACTTCTACTTGAAATGGATGATTCAATATATGAAACAGCTCTTCTTATAATAGTTCATCCGGATATAAGTTCATTATGGCTTCTAAGGAAGATTGCTTCTCAATTCGAACTTGACCAGCTTGCTGATACAAGAGTTGAAATACTTAACCAGCTTTTCCTGAGATTGAAGGAAATAAAGAAACAGAACAAGAAAGCAGTTGTTCTGATTGACGAAGCTAACATGCTGAGAGCCAAGGAGATTATGGAGGAATTGAGGGGACTTTTAAATCTGGAAGATTCTGGTCAGATGCTTATAACGTTCATTCTTTTTGGTTTGCCTGAAATTGATCAGAATCTATCTCTGGATGTAGCATTATTACAGAGGGTAGCTCTTAAATTCTCATTGAGATCCCTGAAATATGAATCAACACTACGTTATATTCAGCACAGAATGAAAATAGCAGGAGCAAAGGAATCCGTCTTTACTGACGAAGCTTATGGGCTTATTCACAGGGCAAGCACAGGTATTCCAAGGCTTATCAATACCATTTGTGACAATTCGCTTCTGGAAGCTTTCCTGCTCAAGAAATCAAAAGTAGATTTATATATTGTAAGAGAAGTAGTAAATGATTTAGGTCTTTTGCAGACAAGGACTTCTATTGACAGTTTTTAAAACAAGAAAAGAGAGCAAATTGCTCTCTTTTAATAATCTACTGAAGGAAAATCAGCAGGCGCCTGTTGGTTTATACAATAGTATAATGGTTAAAAATGTCAAGATCAAAATATAGTTTTTTCGATTTCCTGAATTTGAAGTTTCTGTTTTCAAGATGGAATTTTTTTGATGATTCTTTATATTTATATAAAGAGGATGAAAAATACAATTGCTTTAAATATAGGGAAAAATAAAAGCTAAACCGTCATAAAATAAATAGATATTAAGAGGAGGTGAATTAATCTTAAAAGCAGTAGTAAATAGAGGGTTAATCTTAAGGAGGTTAATAATGAAAAGAGTATTGGTAGCAATACTATCCGTTTTGGTAGCTGCTTCACTAATAAGCTGTATAGGAGGAACTGATCCAGCTACAAAGAAGGCATTGGAAGACTTGTCTACAAAGGTTGCAACAATAGAAACATCAAGCCAGACAATGGCTCAGAAAGCTGGAAAAGTTGACAGTTTGCAGATGATTGTTGATGATCTGGTAAAAGATGTAGAGAATCTTATCAAGGATGTAGAGGAACTGAAGAAGAATGCAAAATTACCAGCAACAAGAACCTATATTATCAGAGAAAAAGGTTCCACTACTCCACGTACCCATATAACTCCAGTTCCAAGCCCTTCAAGAGGCGGGAAAAAAATAACACCAGTATATTCACCAAAGAAATAAATTTCTTGATTTAAGGCTGAGCTTTCCTCAGCCTTTCATTGTGTTGAATGTGATGGGAGGATAAAATGAATTTTCCTAAATGTAACAAGTGTGAAAAGGGCGTATTAGTGCCACTTTCTGACTATGGAAGAGATGGTGCAACTATCAAGTATAAAGCCTGGATCTGCACTAATCCTTCATGTCATTTTGATATCAGGATAGATAACGGTACTATAAGGATCGAAGGTGAAATTGTTTCTTCTGCAAAGGAAGCAAAACCCAGGGAATGAAAAAATCACCATCAATTGGTATAGATATTGTGAGTATCCCTAGAATAGAAAATCTTTATAATAAATATGGAGATAGATTTATAAACAGGATTTTTACAAAAAACGAACAGATTTATTGTGAAAAGCAGGCAAGAAAATATCACTCTTATGCAGCAAGATTTGCAGCAAAAGAGGCTTTTATAAAGACAATAGGCAAGGGTATTTTCGCATACAAGGATATAGAAGTGATTATTGATGAAGAGGGATCCCCATCTATAAATATAGTTAACAGTCAGTATTTAAGGGAATTCAAGGATAAAGCTTTATTATTGTCCGTCTCACATGACAAGGATTATGCAATAGCAAGCGTTTTAATGATATAAATTATTTCTTCGATATCAAGGAGGTTGTTGTGTTAAAACTAACAGGTGTGATGATTATCATAATGCTGTTTTCTCAGTTTCTATCAGCAGAGGCAAAGGTACCCTGGAAAATAGGGGAGAAACTGACTTTTTCCATACAGTTCTTCGGAACGCAAAGTCTTACTGCAGGAACAGCTACATTAGAAGTAAAAGGTATCAAGGTTTTCAAGGGAAGGAAGGCATATCATATATATTCTGAAACCAACTCGAATACTGCTTTCAGCGCTCTCTTCCCAGTTAGAGACAGGATTGAAGCATATTTTGATATAGAAAATCTTTATTCCTTGCGATTTGAAAAGCATCTCAGGGAAGGTAATTACAGCACGGATGTTGTAACCACTTTTGACCAGGAAAACAATACAGTAACTTATGATGATGGTACAGTGATGAGAACTCCAGCAAGGGTAGTGGATATTCTCTGTGCATTGTATTATTTCAGGGCTCAAGGAGACAAGGTAAAAATTGGTGCAAAAATCCAGATCCCTAACCATGCTGACAAAAAGAACTACCCAATGATTGTTGAAGTCCAGTCAACTGAGACCGTGACTGTCCCTGCAGGAACTTTCGAATGCTGGAAGGTTGAACCAAAACTTGAATCATCAGCAGTTTTCAAGCAAAAAGGACGACTCTGGGTTTGGTTAACAAAAGATGCAAGGTTGATGCCTGTTAAGATGAGAAGTGCAATAAGTATCGGAGCAATAGAAGCTTATCTCAAGGCTGCAGAAGGAGTTTCCTCTGATGATGAAGAGGATACTGAGGAATAGCTATATTTCCATTCTTTGAATAAAAAAACCCGTTTTATAACGGGTTTTTTTTATTTATTTCATTGTAATCCTAGAGTGGTGGCACCACTTTGTCCCAGATCCTGAATCTGTCTATCACACCATTTGAGGTCAGATTTCCAAGCACCTGAGCTCCTATGCGCAGCTTGTTTGTTGGGGGATTGGGTGTTGCTATATTTGTATCCAGCCAGGTCTCCTTGTCAACATAGATTGTAATATGAGGTAGCATCAGTTGATTTGCAAAGGCTACTCTTATGTTATACCATTTACCTGTCTGAAGAGTATTAGTTGTAGTATAAGTCAGCCAACCTCCATTTCCTACAACAAATTCCAGCTGTCCAGTAGGATTGGTTCTCAGACATATACCATCAACACTTTCGCTAATCATGTCAAACAATCCACCATAGTCTGTAAAGCTGTTTGCCTTGAACCAGAAATCATATGTAAATGTCTGTCCATTAAAATAGAATTCACCTACTTCGCCAGCTTCAACATATTGAGGGGTTGCTCCCATAGTTGTAAACAGGACTGCAGCACTGTCATAACCTTCCTGTACCCAGGTTGCATTTATAATATTAGCTGTCCATTCTCCACCAGTTCCTGTACCTTTTGTAGTTGTTCCGCTTCCTTCATTGAAATCGAAGATAGCGAATTCGCCTTCGCCAGTTCCAGTTCCTGTGCCGGTTCCTGTGCCGGTTCCTGTACCGGTTCCAGTTCCTGTGCCGGTGCCTGTGCCATTCCCTCCATCATCATCATCACCGCAAGAATAGGAAAAAAGAAGCATTCCTAAAATAAGTCCAAGAATAATAAGTAATTTTCGCATAAAAACCTCCTGAAATTCAACAGGTTGAAGTTTAATAACATGCACTTTTCAGTCAAGCTGTTTTCTTTCAATGACATTCCTTGAAAACCATATAATTGACTGTTTAGTGGATTATTATATTTCAATCTACGATAATAATGAAATCAGGAAATTTCTGGAAATCAGGAGGAATTTCAAGACAGCATTGATGATAGAATTTTTATGATAACTCAGCTTTATTCCTGAGTTGAATATATTAAAAACATTGCAAGAACGCTATAACTGAAGTTTCCATGCCTGAAATACCTTGACAAGAACATTTGAATCTGCAACCTGTTTCTATAGAAAAACTTATACAATTATGTTAAGAAAAAAAATATTTATATGCTTTATGGCAGTTTTTTTGATTAGTTGTCACAGCAATATGCCTGATCCTGACAGGTTTTCAAGCAATGAATTTAATCCATTGAATATTAATGATTTACCGAATTATTTAATGACAGACTGTGAAACATCTCAAAAGGAAGAGCAGCAAGAGTTTTATTTGCAGATAACAGTTCTGCCTTATGAAAGGGTCAATTCTGGATTGGAAAGGGGAAGATTGCAGTTTGGTAGTGAGGTAAAAGCTCTTTCTTACAACGGATATTATCTGATGAGGGTTGGACCGGTTTCTGATTTTGGAAGAGCCATGAAATTGTATAACAAAGCTCTGGGTTTTGATTATCCAGGTGCATGGATTGTAAAACCATAGACTTATGCCTTTCACCAAATTCTCTTTCTTACAACTAGCCAAAGACTTCATACAGCTTTTTTCTAGTGATGTTGCAGTAGACCTTGGAACTGCAAATACCCTTGTTTATGTCAAGGGAAGGGGAATAGTCCTTGATGAACCTTCAGTAGTAGCAATAGAAGCAGGAACAGGAAGAATAAAGGAGGTCGGAAGAGGAGCCAAGGCTATGCTTGGAAGGACACATGAAGGCATAAAGGCAGTGAGACCTTTGAAAGATGGTGTTATAGAGGATTTTGAACTGACTGAGGATATGCTCAGGACTTTCATACAAAGAGCTATTAAACATAATTTCCTCATCAAACCTAGAATAGTTGTATGCGTACCTTCAGGTATCACTGAGGTTGGGAAGAGAGCAGTTGTTGATAGTGCGGAACACGCTGGTGCAAGAGAGGTATTCCTTATAGCTGAACCTATGGCAGCTGCTATTGGTGTTGGAATGCCAGTGAATTCCCCATCTGGAAACATGATTATAGATATTGGAGGAGGTACAACAGAAATTGTTGTTATCGCATTATCTGGAATAGTTGTTTATAATCATGTCAAGGTAGCTGGTGATGAAATGGATTTTGCAATAATAGATTTTCTCAGAAAGAGATATAACATTGAAACTGACTACAATACTGCTGAACTTATCAAGAAAACAATTGGATCAGCATTTCCTCTCAAGCAGGAGTTAAAAATGGTAGTTAATGGTCTTAATCTGAAGGAGGGAATCCCAAGATCTGTTGAGGTAAGATCAGAAGAAATAAGAATAGCCTTACAGGAGCCAGTAAATGCAATAATAGATGCAACAAAGAGGACATTGGAGAAAACTCCTCCCGGGCATGCATCTGATATAAAAGACAGGGGAATTACGCTTGCTGGAGGAGGTGCACTTCTGAAAGGACTTGATGCATTGTTGCACAAGGAGACAGATCTTACGATCAACATGGCAGATGATCCACTTACTGCAATAGTTCTGGGAGCAGGAAAAGTTCTTGATGATCTTGAGGCTTATGAAAAAGTACTTCTTCACAGCAAAAAGGAATAGAAACAATGCTGCGCCTTTTCTCAATTCTGGGCCAGCAAAAAAACCTGTTTTTGCTTTTTTATCTGCTGGTTTCAGTAATTTTTCTTTTTCTGCCTGATGCTACAAAGATATCTTTTGCCACAAATCTTTTCAGGACAGTATTCTATCCATTGAGAAGATTCGCTGTAATAGTTCAATACCTACCCCTTGTCAAGGAAGATAATACAAAATTGAAAACCGAACTGATTGAATTGAAACTGAAGATTGATAGTGCGGAAAAAGCTGAAAAGGAGAATGCTTACCTGAGAAAACTTCTGGGATTCAAGGAAAAAATGAATATGCGTGTTACTTATGCAAGAATTCTTCATCACAGTCCTTCAAAGAACATTACTCTGCTTGTAATAGATAAGGGATACAAGGATGGAATAAAGACAGGTTTTCCTGTCATTAATTTCGAAGGGCTTGTGGGCAAAGTAATTGAAACTGATTATTCAGTCTCTTACATTCAAACACTTCTGGATCCAGGTTTCTCGGTTAGTGCATATATAGAACGAAATAATATTCTCTGTCTCGTAAGAGGTAAAAATCAGGTTGAACTTACTGAACTTCCAAGAAATGCTGATCTGAAGGAAGGTGATTTGATTATTACTTCAGGCATCGGGGAGACTTTTCCAACGGGAATCAAGATAGGAACTATTCCAAAGAACAGCATTCCTGATAGAGTGGAGCTGATACAGGAAATACCCATTAAGCCGATAGTAACATTTGGATCTTTACAGGATATATTCATAATTCATACAGACGAAAAGAAAGAATGATTAGATTATTTCTTGCAGTATATCTGGTTTTATTGATACAGACAACTCTTCTTATTAAGTTCATTTCTGTTTTTGGATTTGAACCTGATTTGATTGTAATACTCCTTACATTCTATTCATTAAATCTCACTCCATCACGAGCAATGACATTAGGGTTTTTCACTGGATTGGTAATAGATACATTCAATCCCACCCAGATGGGTATCAATATGCTCATATATACAATATATGCATATGTATTCGGTTCATTCAAGGACAAGATAAATCTTCAGAATCCACAGTCACAGTTTTTTGCAATTTCAACAGGATGCCTTTCTTCAAGATTGCTCTATTTTACGCTTACAGAATATACAAATCCCTCAGGCATTTTTTCTGAATTCTTTTTATCCTATTTACCGGATTCAATTTATACTGGTCTTGTAGGATTATTGCTGTTCTTTCTACTCCCCGGTTTAAGAAAAGCCATGTCGAAAGTTTTAGATAAAAAAGTGGCAGATTGAAATGAAAGATGCAGTAGAAATCCAGAAAAGACAAGGTTTTATACTGATAAGATTCTTTATCATTCTGGTATTCATTTATATAATCAAGCTTTTCTATATGCAGGTAATTAATTATAAATATTACTATGAAAAAGCAAAAGACAATATGCTCAAAACTGACTATTCTTCAGCACCAAGAGGAAAGATACTGGACAGGAACAACAAGATGCTTGCTGATTTTTTTCTATCCTATCAGCTAGTAGTAATTCCACAGAAAATCACCAATAATCCAGATGTGCTTTCAAGTATTGCAAAAATGACAAACAGGATAAATCTTGATGAAGTTGCTGCAATATTGAATGATGTAAAGAATCCCTTGAATCCGGTTGTTATATATACATTTATTGATACATTCAGTGTGAAAAAGGGAAACAAGCAGCGTGATGAAGAAATGGCTTTCCTTCACAAGATTTGGCAATCCCAGAATGAGTATCCCGGGATAGAAATTCATAAAGTACCACTTCGCTCCTATAGATATCCTGAGAATTTGTGCCATGTGCTGGGATATGTCGGAGAAATTACTGCAGAGCAGCTTATAAAACTTAATCTGGACAATCCCAACTTGTATATTCCAGGGGATCAGGTTGGAAGATCAGGAATAGAAAAACAGTATGAAGACAAGCTTCACGGAAAGCGAGGACGATCAAGCAAGCTAATAACTGCAAAGGGAAGGCATCTTACAAGCGAGACAATAGTAGAATCAGCAGTTCCGGGAAAGGATCTGGTGCTGACTATTGATGTTGACCTGCAGAATGCTGCCCAGACAGCTCTTGAGAACAGATTTGCAGGAACAGTCATAGCAATGAACCCAAAAACAGGTGAAATCCTTGCGTTAGCCTGTACTCCTACTTTCAATGCAAATATGCTATCAAGAGGTGTTTCCGTTAAATTATGGAAAGCAATATCACAGGACCCATTGCATCCACTTTTAAACAGGGCAATCCAGGCAGCTTATCCTCCAGCTTCCACATTCAAAGTAGTAACTGCTGGAGCAGCTTTGCAGGCCAGGCTAATTTCACCATTTGAAATGTTGAAACCATGTACTGGAAGATACAGATATGGAGACAGGCTTTTTTATTGCTGGGAAAAAACGGGGCATGGAGGCAATCTTGATCTTAACAAGGGAATGACATATTCATGTGATATTTATTTCTATCAGGTAGCAGAGCGTCTAGGTCTTGAGAGGCTAACTGAGTATTCAAAACTGTGCGGTTTTGGTTTTCTTTCAGGTATTGACATCCCTTATGAAAGAAGAGGGCTGGTTCCAAGTGAGAGATACTATAATCTGGTTTTCGGCAAGGGAAACTGGGGAAGAGGCGTATCTCTTAATCTTGCCATAGGGCAGGGAGAGATGCTTGTAACACCTATTCAGTTGATAACACTATTCAGTGGAATTGCAAATGATGGAGTTGTAGTGCAACCGCATGTTTTAAAGGAAATAAGATTTCAAGGAAAGCTGGAAGAGAAGTTCATTCCGAAAACCTATCATTTGCCTTTTTCAAAGCAGAATATTCAATATATAAAGGAGGCAGCAAGAAGAGTTATCGCTGCCAAGAATGCAACAGGAAAGGAAGCAAGAATCAAGGGCCTGGAAACTGCTGGCAAGACAGGAACGGCACAGAATCCTCATGGTCCTAATCATGCATGGTTTGTAGGATTTGCTCCAGTGAATGATCCAGAGATTTGTGTTGTTGTTTTCCTGGAACATGGAATTGCTGGTGGAACATATGCTGCACCAATTTTCCGGAAGGTAGTACAATCGTATTTTGCATTAAAAAACAAGAGGATTAAGGATGGATCATCTGCAAATTATTTGGCTGGCGATAAAGAAGTTCAGACAGGCATTTAAGGCAACAACTGCTATTGATATTAATCTGTCTGAAAATCTTACTGAGAAAGAGGCAAGAAGTTTCATCTTCTGCATACAGGGAATGAGACTTGTAGTGAAGAATGTTACAAAAGAGATGCAACTTGCAATAATCTATACAATAAAATCAAGCGAAGATTTAATAAAGGATTTCACTTCAGAGGAAGCTTATCTTATATTCTATGGAATGGGTTATATTCAGGGATTATATGAAGAGGAATACATTGAACATGATGAAATACAGATACTTCTCAAGGGACTGATAAACCTGAGATTTATGGCTTCAAGGGAACCTGATTATGTTAATCAAAATGGGGAATGGTCTTACAGCAAGGAGAATCTGAAAGAATATTTCATGGATAGCAAAGGATTTGCAAGGGAAGAGGATTTCAGGGAAATCGCCTTCCCTCCATTGATTTTCAATCCAAACTGAAAGGGCACAAATACAATATCTGGTTTTCCAGATTAAACGGGATCTCCACGCTTTTCCTGAGTTGCATTGGAAGATCCATTATCTGCTTGAGAAAACTCTTGTGCTTTGGTATATAGATGATCCTGTATTCGCCTTCTTTCAGGTTATTCTGGTTTGCAATATATCTTATTGCTTGGTCCAGTCCTCCAATCTCATCAACAAGCCCCAGTTTCTTTCCTGCAGGACCTGACCAGATTCTCCCCTGACCTACACTGTCTATATATGATGGAGAGAGTTTCCTGTCCATTGCAACCTTGTTCACAAACCTCTGGTAATCATTGTCAACAAAGTCCTGCAATAATTTAAGTTCTTCTGCAGAAAGTTTTTCATAAATGCTTGCATTACCTGCATGAGGAGCTCTTCTCACTATCTCTGTTTTTACCCCAAGCCAGTTTGCAAGATCCTTTACTGAAAAATTCATCCAGAAAACGCCTATTGATCCTGTTAATGTGGTTTTGTCAGCAAAAATTCTCTCTGCAGGAATGGATATGTAGTATCCACCTGATGCAGCCATATTTCCCATTGATACAACAAGGCTTTTTTTCTTGTTTCTCAGCTCCTTAAGTTCATGCCAGATAAGATCAGAAGCAAGTCCATCCCCACCGCCCGAATCAACCCTGAAAACTATTCCCTTTGTATTAGGTATCCTTGATGCAGCTCTTATTAGCTTTATCATGCCATCAGATCCCATTGTCTTTCCAGACAGCAGGCTGTTGCCATTTTCTCCCCTGGCTATGCTTCCTTCAGCATTCAGAACAACTATTGCAGGTTTTTCATCCCATCTCTTGTCATAATAGGTGAAGTATGATAGATCATCTATCTTGTCACCTTTTCTTGCTATCAGCGTATTTGCAAATCTTTTTGCCTCTTTTTCGTACATCACTGCATCAATCAAGCCAAGCATTTTTGCTTCTTCTGAATGCAGGATGACTTTTTTATAAACTTTTTCTGTAAACTGTTCCTTTGTAAGTTTCGCTTTTTTAGCCATTTCCGTAGTTATCTCATTATCAATATCATCAAGGAATTCCTCCATCTGTTTTCTTGCGGGATCAGACCATTTTTCGTTTGCAAGCATCTCTACTGCAGATTTGTACTTGCCATGCTTTGTATACTGAACAGTTATTTTCAGTCTGTCCATCAATCCTTTCAGGAACAGCCCTCTCATGCTTATTCCTTCAAGCATCAATGAGCCTTCAGGACACATCACTATCTTGTCTGATGCAGTAGCAAGATAATATTCCTTCATGCCTCCTGATTCCATGTATACAAGCACCTTTCTGCCAGTTGATCTGAACTCACTTATAGCAGTTCTCAGTTCCTCTATCAGTGCCCATGATGTATCCAGATTTCCAACTTTCACATAAATCGCTTTTACTGTTGCGTCCCTTCTTGCTGTATGTATTGCATCTATATAGTCTCTAATTGATGGATTGGAGCCAAAGAGGAATGAACTTGCACCTGAATTATCAATTTTTCCCTGGATTTTCATGCCTGAAATATATTTTGTCTCATTCACGAGTGTTGGTCTTATGGAGGAGGAGTAGAATATATAGGGATTTATTGTTTTCATATCGCCTACAGAGCGTGTCCTTGTTCCAATACCGAAGTATCTCATATTGAATCCAATATTGAAACCGTATTTATTCTTGTCCTTGTAACTTGCTCCAATGGTTATTCCATCAAGAGGTTCAATGAAAGCCCCGTAATAAACATCACCTTTTGATATCTTTTCCCCCTTTTCCCATCTTAAATCCGCATACAATGATATCATTTCAGTACCTGGTCTGATGCCTATTCCTGCTGAGTAGCTTTTGGGATAGTCATTATCAGACCATAGTTCATTAGCAACGAAGCCGAGACTTGCGAATCTGTGTGGTCTCATTATGAAACCTGCATTCAATGTACCGTAATTGATTGTTTCATCGTCTTTGAAATAATATCTGTCATAGGTGGTGCCTATCATGAAAGCCTTGTGAAATCTTATTGCAGCAGTCAGTCCAAGATTGTTCATTGATGAGATATTGCCGTTGTCTGCCCTGTGCCTGTATGTCATTCCAAAGAAATTCCCGAATTTTGCAGAAACATCCGTGAATTTCGGTATATTGCTGTTTTCCTCTACATAGCTCATCGACGAATATATATCGAAACCGTCATGAGCTGCAAGTGCTGCAGGATTAAGGAACTGCGAGAAAGGATAGTCTGATTGTGCTGTGAAGAGATCGTCGAATCCGTCATTTGAAGCACCAGCCAAACCCGCAGAAAACAGTATAAAAAGTATCAAGAATCTCATATAAATCCTTTCATCAGGTGATAAAAAAGCACTTAGCATGCACCTGAGACAGAGTTTTTTGTAAAGAAGAATCTGACCATTCTTTTTATCTTGACTTTTTTAGTTGAAAAATAGTTACTTTATTAACCTTGTTAAGGTATAAAAACTATAATTTCAGCAAATGAGTTTGTTTTAGAAAAAGGAGGCAAAAATGAACAGGATTGTTTTGTTTATGCTTTTTATTCTGGTTACTTCAGTAACTGCAACTGTAACGGGAGACAGGATTGCTTCGTATCCATTGCCAGGAGGATATAATATTGAGCAGCAGATTACAGGCCTTGCGATCTCGAGAGGAAGAATATATATTGCAAATTCTTTGACAAACTATATATACAGAGGTAATGCCTATACTGGAGCTTGGGAGAAATCATGGTTTTTAACCCAAGATTCTTATCCTTATGGAATGAGTGCCAGTAATAGTACTGATACTTTAGCATTGGTTGGTAATGCTGGCAAACGTTTGTTCTTCCTTGATATTAGTGGTGATAACCTTGATATCCTGGGTTCAGTATTGCTGGACGAAAGTGTTGTCCAGGAAACAAATCCGCCATATCTTACAGGTGTGCAATATATAATGTATAATGGAAATTATCGTGTAATGGTTGTTGACAGAGATAACTTCAAACTTTATGAAGTGGATCCAATTTTGATGCAATATAAAGGCAAGTTTAATGCACCTTCAGAGATATCAAAGACATACTGGATGCGTTGCTTGAGTTATGATTTTGAGATAGGATGTATTCTATGGTCAATCACCTGTTTTGATGAAGCATTAATCAGAATAGACAGTTCAATGATTGCAGCTTATGATCCAAACACATGGACAAGAAGAACTGATCTTTACCGGAATGGTCATTTCTGTCCAACTTGTGCATATGATACACAAGGTCAGGGAAGATGGTATAATGGATATGAAACTTATGTAAACATCAGGGGCATAGGCTATTTAAATGATTATCCAGGTAACAAGAAGGTTTATCTAGGTGCTGGAATGGAAACTCAAGGATATTCTCCCCAAGCAGTCTGGATGTATGCTTCATTCTATTATGATGGAACGAACCTTAAAACGACAACCTGGGGAGGAATTAAGAAGATGTATGCAAGCAGTGTAAGCTGTATAAGGAAACCTTCTTCAGGTAGTGCAAAAACAGCATCAAGAGACATAAGCGCAAACAGGAATACTCTAAGAAGAATATTCATACCGAAAAGAGCAACAGTTAAATAATTCTGGTAAAATTATATTTGAATGGAGGTAAAAATGAATAGAATTTTAGTATTCTTGCTTCTTTTCTTCTCTGCTTCAATATCCTTGGCAGACATGGGAGACAGGATCGCATCTTATCCACTTCCAGAAGGATATAATGTAGAACAGAATATTTCAGGACTGACTGTTTCAAAAGACAAAATATATATAGTAAATTATGTTACACGTTACATTTATAGAGGTGATGTCAATACAGGAACATGGGAGAAATCATGGTTACCATCTGGTATTGATCCTTATGCAATAAGCATAAGTTTCAGTGGTGATACTCTCGCAGTAGCTGATAATACTTCAAAGAGATTGTATTTTCTTGGCATTGAAGATATGTCTAATAAAGATTATGTGCAGCTTGATGAGAATGGTTATTATACCGGTTGTCTTTACATGATTTATAAAGGTGATTACAGAGTTCTGGTTGTTGACAGGGATAACTTCAAACTTTGTGAAGTAGATCCAATTTTGATGCAATATAAAGGCAACTTTAATGCACCTTCAGACATTTCATATTCTTACTGGTTACGTGGTATTGGTTATGATTATGATTTGAATTGTATTGTCTGGGCGGTTACCTGTTTTAATGAAGGAGCAACTCAGTTAGATAGTTCAATGATTGTTGCATATGATCCTAGAACATGGACTAGAAGATATGACCAGAAAAACGAAGGTCATTTACTCGTTTTATGCGCAGTTGATACACTTGGGGAAGGAAAATGGTTCAATGGTGATGAAACTTACCTTAATATTCGCTGTTTATCATACTATGATAATTTCACAAGCAATCAGACCACAAGGAAGCAAGTTTATATAGCAGCAGGAATTAATAAGGAAGGATTCTCTCCTCAGGCAGTTTATATTTATGTGCCTTTTCATGAAGAAGGTATAAAGAAAGAAACCTGGGGAGGAATAAAGAAGATGTATGCCAGTAATTTAAACAGCATAAAGAAACCTTCTTCAAGCAGTGCAAAAACAGCATCAAGAGATATTAGCACAAACAGGAATACTTTAAGAAGGATATTCATACCGAAAAGAGTTGATTTGAGATAAATCGAGAAGAGGAGGATTATATTCACTCCTCTTTAATCTTAGTACTGCTTAATAAGCTGATTTTTAATTATTTCCAAGTAGAATATTGTTACAAAAAGTATAAATCAATCATAAGGCTTTTTCCTTGACAATAGCTTTTTGATTGAATGCTTTGGCAGGAAAATAATGCAAAAGGAGAAATTATGGCTGATGTTCACATAATTGAAACTTCAAGAGGAAAAGCAAAATATGCTTTCTGGTTCATAATTATTGCCTTGATTGTAATAATCGTAGGTTGCGACACTTACAAGATTGTACCAGCAGGGAATATTGCAGTAGTCACCCGACTGGGGAAAGTCATGCCAAGATATATGCAGCCCGGTCTCAATTTCAAACTGCCTCTATTGGAAAGAACTTATATAATGACAACAAGACTTCAGGAATATACAATGTCGATAGCACCAAGAGAAGGAAAGAAAGAGGGAGATGATGCAATAACTGCATTGACAAAGGAAGGCTTGACTGTTTCACTTGATCTCACTGCATGGTATAAACTTATTCCATCAGAAGGTCCTAAGGTTTTTAATGAAATTGGTGAGGATTATGATCAGAAAGTTATAAGACCACTCCTCAGAACAGTAATAAGAGATGTTGTAGTACAGCATACTGCTGAAGATTTATATTCTTCGAAAAGAGAGGCAGTTAACACAATAATAAATCTGCAGGCAGCAAAGCTTGTTGAGGGAAAGGGAGTTATAATAGAGAGAATACTTTTAAGGAATGTTAATCTGCCTTCAAAACTTGTGAATGCAATAAACGAGAAGCAGGAAGCAGAGCAGCATGCAAAGAAAATGCAGTTTGTGCTTGACAAGGAAAGACTTGAAGCGGAGAGAAAAGTAGTGGAGGCAAAAGGTATAAAGGAATATAACCTCATAATTTCGCAGGGACTGACACCAAACTATATCCAGTGGTACAAGATTGAAATGCTGAAGTCACTTCTGGGTTCAAATAACAGCACGCTTATACTGCTACCTGAAGATATGAAATCAATGCCATTGGTAATGCCTACAAACCTGCCTAAGCCTGCAGATGCTGCAGAAAAAAAGAAGTAGGATAAAAAATCATGAGTATTCTTGCAAATATGGATATCCTGAAAGTTGCATATTGTGGTTCTGATGAAGATATTTCATCAAATATTTTCAAGCTGAGGCAACCAATAGAACCTTCATCCCTTGAAAGGGAAGGAGTATTGTTGCTGATGCTTGATCCATTCCATATAAATCACAAGAACCTGGGCATTGCAAAGACATTTCTTGAAAGAATATCAGATAATCTTTATCAATCTCCATTGATTCCGCTTACTATACCAGATACAATAACAAGAATAATATCACAAGTAAACTCAAGCTTGTTCCAGCTTAATCAAAGATCTACACCAAAGAGTCATTTCGGCATGGGATTACTTCTGATATATAAATCAACATGCTTTTACTTCAATTCTGGTGGTAATAAATTTATATTGAAAAGGGGAAACAGGACAACAGTATTGTCACCAAATGTTGGATCCCTGGAACCTCAGTCTGATAATACAGAAAGTATGCTTCTGGGAGTGAATGCAGATTTAGACCCGAAAATAGGTAGATTCAATCATGAAGAAGGCGATACAATATATCTTGTATCAAAACAGATTTTTGATAAGATCAAGGAAGAAGACCTTTTCAAGACATTATCTGCAAGCAAGGTTTCCAGGGATATCAGTACTGACTTGAAAAATATGATTTCAAGTTCCATGAGTGAAAGTGAATCACTTAATTACGGTTTGGCAATCATTCCATTTTCATCAAGTGAAACTCAGGAGGGGGAAGGAAAAATGGAAAACGAAGAAGATTTCGAAGAAGAATATGAACATCCCCAAAAGGGGCTTAAATTCATACACGGAATACTGATTGGAGGAGGAATTGGATTATTGCTTGTTATTGCAAGCATATTCTTGATGCCGTTTTTTCTTAATATGAGCAAGATAACATCTAAAAAAGAAGATGATGCAAGGATAGCTAAACAGGATTCCATTGAGAAAGCAGAGAAGAAGATACTTGAAGAAAAGAAAGCAGCTGAAGAACGAAAGCAATATGATTCAGAAGCATTCATTGAAGAAATGCTTGAGAAAACAGATAAATATCTGGCTGAACTAGAAAAGAAGTATAAAATTACCGGGGATGAAAGCTCTGCAACGGACGACAGCAAAGATAGTACTGAAAAAAAGGGGAAGAAGGCAGTAAGAAAAACAAAGAAAAAGACAGTCAAGGACAAAGACACTGCAGAAAAGAAAATAATCTCACTCAGGGCAGAATATAATAACATGAAAGAGAATCATTCTGCCACTGACAAGATAATTGAACAGGGAAAACTTGTTGCCCAGTTTATAAATACTATCCCGGCTCCTGAAAAAGCTGTCAAGAAGAAGGCAAAAAGGAAAACTGAAGGACCTGTCATTAACGAGAAGTTTGATAAGGAACAAAACAAGCTTATTTTGATGGAAACAGGTATATCAAGGGTTTTGTTTCTTTACTATCAGGTTCTTATGATGGTAAAAACAGAAGGATTGCAGATATAACAGGATTCAAAGAACAAGTTTCCTTTAGGGTTATTGCTGGTTTTTTTGTAATCACCCTTACAAGTCTTCTTCATGAGTTGATTCTGACAAGACTATTTTCCGCAACGATGTGGTATCATTTCGCATTTGTCTCTATTTCACTTGCACTTTTTGGTTTATCTATAGGGGCATTGATAGTATACAAAAAAAAAGAATGGTTCCAGAATAGCAGATCCCATCTTTCAAGGATTTCGTATTATTATGCATGGGCAATAATATTGAGCCTCTTCGTAATACTGAGTATTCCTCTTGCTTTACACATCTCTCTGACAGCAATATTCTCAGGTTTTTTGCGTTACATGATTATAGCTACAGTATTCACTTTTTCAGGCATGATTATATGTCTTATATTGACATCAAATCCAGTGAAAGCAGGAATGCTGTATGCTATTGATTTGGCTGGCTCAGCAAGTGCATGTCTTATTGTCATACCAGTGTTGAGTTATCTTGATGCTCCAGCTGCAATTGCCATACTATCAGCTCTTGCTGCAATTGCATCCTGGATATTCGCAGAAGATGGAGATACAAAGTATAAAAAGAGAAGCAGGAATCTTCTGATATCAGTATTTCTTCTGGTCTTTCTGCATCTTGTATCAGCCAGATACAATTATCCGCTTATATCAATAGTATGGTCAAAGAATGGTATAGAACCGAAACCGGTATATGAAAAATGGACTCCTTTTGCCAGACTCCTTGTTTATGGTGAACCTGAAAAGCCTGTGAATCCAGTTGGATGGGGAATGTCATCAAAAACTCCAAGGGAGTACAAGATTCCACAGATAATGCTGTTCATAGACAATCTTGCAGGAACAGTCATTACAAAATGGAATGGTAAGAATGAAGAGATAGAATTTCTTAAATATGACATTACTAATATAGCTCATTACATAAGGAAAAATGCTGATGTTCTTGTGGTTGGAATAGGCGGAGGCAGGGACTTATTAAGTGCAATAGCCTTCAACCAGAAGCATGTTACCGGTCTTGAATTCAATGGAAAGATAATTGAACTTCTGAAATATCCTTTCGCTGGATATTCTGGTAATCTCTATAAACATCATAAGGTTACAATGATTGATGATGAGGCAAGAAGTTTCATTGCAAGAGGCAAGGATAGCTATGATTTGATACAGATTTCCCAGATTGACACCTGGGCAGCGACAGCAGCTGGGGCATATGTTCTTACTGAGAACAGCCTCTATACTGTTGAAGCCTGGAGTTTGTTTATTTCCCGGCTTAATGAAAAAGGGATATTGACTGTTTCAAGATGGTATCTTGATGACAAGCCTTACGAGATATACAGGCTAGTGACACTTGCCAGATCAAGTTTGAAGAATATTACTGAAAAGGCATCTGACCATATCATACTTATAAGAAACAACCAGGCTTATGGCTTATTGAATGGCATGGGAACCATAATGGTAGCAAGATCACCTTTTGATGCTGGTGAACTAAGGGAAATAAGAAGCATATGCAATGAACTTAACTTCGAGATAATGCTTATTCCAGGTGAACCTTCTAAAGACAGGATATTGCAACGAATTATTGAAACAGGAAACCTTCAGGAAGAAATAAAGAAGTATCCATATGATATATCCCCAAATACTGATGATAATCCGTTCTTTTTCTTATTCTACAGACTTTCAGATGTATTCAAACTTGATCCAAGCCATCCTGTTTTCACGCTTGTAAGTTTGTTGTTTACAGTAATCCTACTTGGTCTTCTTTGCATAATCATTCCCTGGAAATGGGACAAGATGATTCCTTCAGGATCATACAAATACATGATTTACTTTGCAAGTATAGGGCTTGCTTATATGTCAATTGAAATTTCGCAGATGCAGAGACTTGTCATCTTTCTTGGTCATCCTGTTTACAGCCTTACTGTAGTTTTATTCTCACTGCTTGTTTCAAGTGGTATAGGAAGCTATATATCAGGGATAGTTTCTGAACGATACGGGATGAGGAAAACAGCTTTTTTCTGGATTTTCCTTGTTCTTCTAGTAATATTATTCGGTTACCTTACACCGCATATTATAAGCAGTTTTTCATCTGCCAGAAACCTTGTAAGGATACCAGTTGCTTTCTCTATGCTGTTCATTATTGGTTTTTTTATGGGAATGCCTTTTCCAATGGGATTCAAACTGGCAAGTACGCAACATGGAAATTTACCGCTTGCATGGTTCTGGGGGATAAACGGAGCTATGTCAGTTATTGCATCAGTAATGGCAATATGTATCTCAGTTTCATATGGAATTGGTTATTCTTTCTGGCTTGGAGCTCTTTTCTATATTGCTGCTGGTATATTGTTTTACATGTTGATAAAGGATTCATAGACTTTTATTGTTTCAAATGCACATTGTGACCAGGAAAACATTTTTCTTCTTTCTTTTCCCCTGGCAATCAATGATTTTCTCAAATCCGCATCCCTGGCAAGTCTTATTATTCCTTCTTTTATGGCATTTACATCATAAGGATCAACTAATAATGCTGCATTCCCGGCAACTTCAGGCATAGCTGAAATATTAGAGGTTAGAACCGGGATACCAGCTTCGAATGCCTCAACCATTGGGAGACCAAAACCTTCGTATAATGATGCAAAAAGTAAAGCGAAAGATTCTTTCAAGAGCAATGTTAGATCCTCAAGTGGAACATATTTAGTGAAAATAATGTCATCACAAAGGTTAAGAGATTTAGCTTCTTCTAATATTCCTTCAAATTTCCAGCCAGTTCCACCAACAATAACAAATTTATGAGGTAGATTGGCTTCTTTCCTGGCTTGAGCAAAAGCTCTCATCATTCGCATAAGGTTTTTTCCAGGTTCCAGCGTACCAATGAAAATGAAATATGGTTTCTTTACTTTATAAATTGTTTGAAGATTTGTTGCTGAGCATGGAGGATTATGATTTGCACTTTCGTAAATCACTGTAATCTTGCTTTCGTCTGCATTAGTATATTTTATAAGATCAGACTTCGTTGAGCTGCTTATGGTTATTATGTGATCTACCTTTTTAACAGTACGTCTTACGAAATTCTTCAAATAAAGAGTCTTTAATTTCGTGAATCTGTCTGGAGTATTAAAAAGTGTTACATCATGGATTGTTACTACTTGATTGCCTGAATATAAAAAAGGGATAACATTATCAATGCTATGTAGAAGATCAAGGTTGTACTTTTTGATGAGAAATGGAAAAACAAGCTGCTCGTAAAGTCTCCTTATACTTGGGCTATTAATATTGAATTTGAATGTTATATCATGCATGTTATCTGCTTTTGGTATCTTTAAAGCATATTCAGTATTTCTGAACACAAAGAATTCATGTTGTGTTGCTTGTAGCGCAAAATGAGGCAATAATTCCCTTATATAAGTAGCTATTCCACCCATTCTTTTTGCCTCACTTACTGTTGCAATTCCAATCCTCATTAATAATGCCCCTTATTTCCAAGTCTTTTAAATGTGAAATCCAGCAAGGCAAGAAAAACCGGCTTGAAAAGCCAGCCCTGTTTTAACCACCTTAAAAGTATGTAAGGCATTATAGCCCAATAGAATATAAGGAAAAAAATGCTGCTATATTTATGAACAAAATAAAGTCTGCTTCTGAAATCGTGATATATTGCAAATGGCGATTTTTTCTGCCTTCCTGTAGAAGCTGAAACTTTATGCCAGCATTTTGCATAAGGTATATACACATTCTTGTATCCAAGTTTCCTGCACATCAAGGACAGATCAAGATCATCATTATAGACAAAATAGTTTTCATCAAGAAAGAATCCCTGTTTCTCTATAACTTCTTTTCTTATCAGCATGCAGCAACCTGTAAGGTATTCTGATTCAATAATTTCTTCACTATCCCTGTCATTTCTCTTTGATACTCCCCATTCAAGGAAACCTGCTGCATGTGCAACTTCATCAGGCTTATCATAGTAGTAAACCCTGGGACCTGCAATACCTGAATCAATATTGTTTTCCATATATTCTACCAGGATATCTATTGAATCTGGTGCTATTATGATATCATTGTCTGTTTTCAATACGTATTTTCCGGGAATTTTAGATTGAGCGAGTCCTTCATTATAAGCAATTATTGCTCCTACATTTAAACCATTCTCATGCATGAAAGCGGATTTGAATCCCGCTTTTTCAAGCTCTTTCAGTTTATCTGGTATTGCTTCAAGGGAACCATCTTTTGAACCATTATCGGAAACAATAATCTCTATCTTGTCTTTTGGATAAGTTATCTTGAGAAGGCTGTCAAGAAATTCAAGTGTATCATCCTTTCCATTCCAGTTAGGAAATACAAGAGTAAGATTTGGTTTATCAAAGTCTGTCAATATTTATCTACCCAGGTAAACCAGTTTGATACAATCATTACTAATTCCCTGCAATCTGAGATAGTAGACACCTTTTTTTATCCCTCTTATTCCTGAAATATTAATCTTGCCGTGATAAGTTCCTTTCGAAATATTCTTATCAACAAAGGTTTCTATCAGCCTGCCATTGATGTCATATAAAAGAAGCTTGTAATTACCTGACTTATCTGCTGAAAACTGGAAACAAAGCTTATCAAGAACAGGATTGGGAAAAGCTTTTAGCAAGCCAGTATCATTGGGTAATCGTTTCTTGCTTGTAGTGAACCCAGTCAACTGGCTGAAATACTCCTCTATTTTATCCCAGAGTTCACTTCTGCCATCATCATAACCTAAAGCCCAGATACCAATACCTTGAAGATTATTAGCTATTACTTCATCATATTTGTAGCCTAGACTTTCATCATCGTCATACCAGCATTGATGATAACCGCTGCTGCTATATGAGTACCATGGATTCTTTACATCTTCCTGCCATTTCCTTCCATAGGTATTCGCATTCACGACAGCATTCTTGTATGTTACAGAGGTTCCTGTTCCCCTTGTGGAGCTGTGAGCAGCATCAGTATTTGTAGGCCAGTCAATTCCATAATATGGAATACCAAGAATCATTTTATCATTCTGGTTCTTGCCATAATACAGATAGTCATTTATTGTCCATTTTACATTATATGTACTCCAGCCATCACCTTTTTGAAGAAGACTCACTGGTCCAGCTGTTGATGAACCACCATAATAGTATCCATAGCACATAATCATTATCCCATCAGTATTTTTCATTAGGTTTTCATAATGAAAGGCATTTCTCCAGTCTACTGAAGGTCCGCAAAGAGTAACGTGATAATCAGCTCGTGCATTCTTGAAGGTATTGTTAAGATCAGTCATGAAAGTTGTCAGATTTGTCTGCTGATCTCCAGGGACTTCCTCAAAATCAATATTTACTCCATCTGCATTGCCATTCTGCACTTCTGTGAGCAGATTTTGTATAAGCCTGTTTCTGTAAGTTGATGAAGAAAGGAGAGTGCGGAGTGCTGCTGAGTCGAAAAGCGTGCAGACAAGAGTCACTTTTACATTATTATTATGAGCATTGGTTATTATCTTTTGCCACAATGAACCTGATGGCCAGCTATGCTTGTTGCTGAAAGTTCCAGTACTTGTCGCTTCGACAGAAAAGCAAGCAATATGCGTAAGCAGTTCCCATCTGTAATTGTCAACACAGGAAGAAGTTACCCAGTAAGGATGATAACCATATACTGTCCTGTTGGGGCTGTCAGTTTTTCCAAGTTTTTTCAAGGAAACTTCTCCTTGATCAGTAAAGAGATAATCTGTTGTCAGTAAAAGGATTATTATCAAGAATTGAATTTTTTTCATTCAGCAGTCACCGTGAATTTATATGTCCTTGTTTTTGCAGGACTACTCTGGGGGAAAACCTGGAATCTGTAAATTCCTTTGCCTGCTTCCTCAGTTATTACTGAAAACTCCAGTGCAAGGCTTCCTCCTGCAGGAACTTCAGTAGTCTGCATTTCACTAACAGGACTGCATACGCCTCCCTGACAAATCATTGTTGACCATCCTGAAGGAGATTTTACAGGGATTGTCTTGAGAGTGTAAATAGCTCCTGAAGAAGAGCTGTTTACAAGGGTAATTTTGAAATGAACTGTTTCACCAGCTGTTGTTGATTGCATTGTGTTACCTGCACTGATGCTGAATCCTATATCATCTTCTCCTTCTGCCCAGATTAAAGCCGCTGTTATAACTAGTATCAAGAAAATTTTTGTCATTCAAACCTCCTTATGTTTTCCAATAATATATAAGACGGTTCTGTTGTAAAGTATTTTTTATTGGATACATGAATATGCAAGAAATGTTTCTGTTTTTATTCCTTTTTTTAAATTTGCAGGGATATCATTTCTATCCCTGCGTTTTC
>JAFGND010000069.1 GCA_016927185.1 Candidatus Coatesiibacteriota bacterium | reverse complement strand
TTGTTATGTTCTCCTCAAAAGAAACAAGCTTTATTGTTGCTGAATTCATATTGAAAATTGCATTTAATAAGTCAATCAAAAAAGTCTCTTTTCCACCTGCTTCACCAGTTCCAATTGTAACTAAATGCATAATCTTCATAATAACAAGTTCCTTACCATGATGTTTATAGTCAACCATGTTTTTCTTGACTCAGAGCAACTTGATTTCAGTGATCAGCATATGAAAAAAATAGTCTACTATATATTGCTAATTCTATTAATAGCAGGATGCTCAAAACCTGTTGTAAAGGAAACAAAGGATAGCAAGGAAGTTGATTCAAAAGAAGAAGAAAGCAAGAAAGAGACTAAGGAAAATGAGGAAGCAGACATTTTATCACTTGAACAATTAAGATCTCTACGCCCTAAAATACCTGAAAGGTTTTCAAGAGATTATAAACTAGTTGAAGAATCAGCTACAGTAAACCTTGTAAATAAAACCAGTCAGATTACCTGGCTACTTTTTCCGATAAGAAATGATGAGAAGGATCCTCAATCCGCTGTACTTGAAATTACAATAGATGATTTCAAATATTGTCCTGAGAATTTCAAGGCATTCACAAACAAAATCATGGATTATCCTGCTGTCTTTGTTCAGAATAGCTTCATGCAGATTAAAGTTGGAAGAATCAGAATAGGGATTAATGGACCTGGTCTTAATACTTCATCTTCAGAATCTTTGAAATTTTCCAATGACAAGGTGTTCATCGAATTCATAAAGAATATAGATTTAGAAAGAATAAAGAATTTGTAATTTTATTGCAAGTATGGAGAATAACTCAATCCAAGGCTGAATTGCCAATATGCTGGTTCATCCTCTGGAAAAATACGACTTGCGTTCATTTTTAATCTTGAATATTTACTATATGTATATTCAATGCTTGTTGATAACGTTTTTTGCAAAAGAATTCCGGTAACAGATTCTTTCCATTCACCATTAACATTAGTGTAGTAATCTGTCCAGTCTAAATCTCCGCCAAGGCTGTTTTTCCATTTTTGTGAAGGATTAAATTGTATGGCAAGGCTAATTCCGTCTTCTATACGCTTATTACTTGGATAAAATATCTCCTTTTTCTTACTCTGACTATATGAATATACTCCTTCATCCATTTGATTATGACTATATGCTGATGACAGTGACCATATTTGTGTGAAGTTATAAACTGCATAATATACGACACCCCATTGTCTGTATAAATAATCATCAGTAGGGGCATAGTCTTGAAAATCATATCTTGTATAAGTAGCCTTTATATTAAATGTTTGTGTTACTGAAAGCTTTTGGGCAGGGACAAAAGTCATTCCAGGAAGGAATTGATATGCTGTTGTTGTCTTGTTGTCAGCACTATGAGATGATTTTATATACTTGATAGCATTCTCTTCTCCTCCTACTGTAAGGAATAGAGTAAGAAAACTAGTGGGAATTATATCAAATCTTAGTGATGTCGTAGAGGAATAATTGTCTCTGTCATTTTCGTTTCTTTCATTTTCCAGAAAAAACTGGTCCAGTTTAAAGCTCCTTGTGAAATCTATACTTCCCCATGGAGGCATTTTGTAAGACATCTGCGATGAAAGACTATTTGAATTCGAATAGTAGTCATTAATTGATGCAGTATAGTTCTTCTTGAAATAGGTCTTAGACAAAGAACCAGTCAAGCTCAGGTTATTGAAGATATCCGCAGATAAATTTGCAGCTAATCCCTGAGTAAAACCCTTACTGAAAGAACTGCTTGAAGTAGAATCTGTTGAAGTGGTATCATTTGTAACTCCATAGTTGTATCCAAGCATGCTTTTTATTTCATATGGAAGTTTATATGAAAAAGAAGCTGAATATTTTTTTTCTTCGCTATCTCTATAACTGTTTTTATTTGTTTCCTTACTATATGATTGCTCTGCTCCGTAATTGATTACACCATCTTCAAATATTCTTTTAGCTATGGAACCACTCAATCTATGAATATTGGATTCTGTCAATTCTCTGAAATAGAAATTATGGCTGTAGTCAAGACCTACTTTCAGTGTTCTGGTTAGATCATTATTATAACTACCAGCCCAGCTGCCCGTTCTTCCATAATCCTTTTCTTCAGAGCTTTCGTAAGAATAAGTTTTCTCACCCGAATGACCATATCTTCCAGACAGGATTATATCTTGATAAGGTTTTACCAGAAGCCCGGCAGATATATCATCTGACAAAGTCAATAATCTTTCTTCACCAGATTCATAATCCTGGCTTTTTGAATGATTATATGACATGGAGAGCTTTGCAAAATTCATGAAATCATAACCAATATCGTTTTTAGTGCTGAATCTTCTTGATTCTTCATCTATATTCAGTTCATCCCTTGCAGTTGCTATGTTAGAACTTGATACAGAAATATTTTGAGTGAGGTTTTCTATATAATAGGCATTCTGGCTTAAGCTGCTTGTATCGTCATTATTTGAAAACGAGAAGTAAACACCTGTCTTGGGAGGTTCTCCTGTACCTGAACTTGTGCCTGTTCCAGTTCCAGTACTGCTGCTTTCATATCCTCCCGTATCATCTGCGCTTGAGACAGAAAACCACAGGAACAAACAGAATAACAGCAGTTCAGGGCTGAATTTCCCACAAAGTCTCATATACTGGACCTTCAGATGTTAATATGGATTTTTTCAATCTTATCGGATAAAGTTCTGTTGACAGTTCTGGATTCGGAAATTCTGGTATAGTCTTATATTTAATGTCTTTCAATCTTCCCAAAGTCAAATGTGGAACAAAATCCCTTTTCTCCATGGGAATTTGCATTCTCTTAAATAAAAGACTGTCTATTTCTTTTGAAATGCCTGTCAAGATATCTACAGGTTTTACTATGGCAGCCCAGAAAATTCTTGGTTTCCAATGATTTGGAAAAAAACCATAACCATTGATTTCTATTTTCACTCTTTCCCTGAAAGAAATAGTATCAAGGCTTTTTGTAAGATCATCAAGAATATTGGATTTCTTTTCCCCGATAAACTTAAGAGTTATATGAAGATTCTGTGATTTTGTAAATCTTATGTACCTGTCAATCTTCTGAATTTTCTTCGCATACTCAGATAAATAATCTATTGCTTCATCATTGAAGTCAAGAGAAATAAAAAGACGCATTGTTTCTTGCATCAGCTATTTATAAGTAATCCAAAATAACAGTAAACCCAGAGCAAGAAATACGATTCCTGTCAAGATTTTTACAAGGCTGAGATTTCTGTTCATCCATGAACCGAGTTGTTCACTTCTTACACCTGCAAAAACAATTATAAAAACTGCTACAAGAGGTAATATGAATGCAATATTATACAATACGAGAAAAAAATGAGCTTGAACTTTTAAATCTTTTTCCCCCAAAACATACATGATAGTTGGAAGATAGATTTGACCTGTACAAACAAATGATACCATAGAGATTAAAGAACCTATCAACATGCTTGTTAGATATATTGATGTAGTATTATTCGCCCATCTGATTATCCTCTTGTTCAATTTTTTTAACGCAGAAGGTAAAACCAATGATAGATCATCAGATTCAAAATTCTCTTTTCTTGCAATATAAGCATCTTTGAATGATAAAATAGATAGGACTAGCAGAAATATTGACATTCCATAATAAACTATTCTGCTTATCAATTCGAGTATTGTCAATTTTTTAACGATTTCGAATAGACCTAATCCTATGATTATATAAGTAAGAAAAACACCAAGAGTAAACAATATTCCAGCTATCAGGATTTGCCTGGATCCTTTTCCCAGAAAACTCAAGTACGATATGAAAAAAATTATTGTTGCAAATGCGCATGGATTAACTCCATCAATAAGCCCTGCAAGTAATATTGCACCAGACTTGAATGTCCTGAATCTTTTTTTCAAATCTTCCTTTATTTCTTTTTTATCATCCTCACCAACTAGTTTAAGTTCTTCTGCTCCTGTCTCGCTTGATTTTTTTATGATTTCCTCAATAGCAGCAAGTGACATTTCATTATCATTCTGAATTATATTTTTCCCAATATACAAGGATGGTGCTATCAGTCTTTTTGACGGTTGAATATCAAGCTGTTTTCCGAAGTATTCTATATCAGCAACATCAGATTTTTTTAAGATATCATATTCATGCAACACTATATCAGGATACTTTTCTTTCAAGAATGAAAGATCCCTAAGAACCCTCATGCATTCCTTGCAGTCAGTTTTGGATATTAGGTAAATATGTATAGGTTTTGTTCTGAAAATTTTCTTTGCAGATAGTGTATCTATTTCACTATAGTTGATTTCTACTGTGTTTTTTTTCTTAAGCAGTGATTTTGATAACTGCTGCATTATTTTTTCCTTGCCTCCAAGTATTTCATCTCCCACAACTACGATGGGAACTTCATTTCCTTCCTGTTTTAGCTCTTTCTCATATTTCAGAAGTAGTAGATATTCTTTTTTCAGATTTATGTTATGACTTTCTATGTCAAAGTCTATCTCTTTCCTCAGTACAGGAAAGAAGACTTCTTCAAGATACTTGCATTTCACGCAATCCTGTGAATAGAAATAAATTATCCTTGTTTTATGATTTCCTAGCAACAACAAAAGTGAAGTCAGAAAAATATTCAAGGACATTAAATATCTTTCAGAATATGTATTTCAGGAGTTATCTCACATCCATCTATTGTTAGGAATGAAATGGTTGGCAATCCTGATCTAGGCCTGCTAATGCTGCCTGGATTTAAAAGAAGTACTCCTTTATGCCAGTAAATTGTTGGTATATGGCTATGTCCAAAAATAATGACGTCAGGATTTTCATTAGCGAATTGAGTATATACCCTCATTCCAAGACCATCAGGTGCTCCGAAACCATGAAAAAGAATAATTTTCCTGTTTTCTACTATAAAAGAAAGACTGTCTTTTAAAAGCATTCTGATTTTGTCATTGTCCATATTGCCTTTGACAGCTTTCACTGGTGCAATCATCGAAAACTGGTTCAGGATTTCTTCGCTTATGATATCTCCTGCATGACAAATAAAATCAACTCCCTGAAGTGCTTCTTTAAGTTTTTCAGGGAGTTTGTCAATATATGTTAGATGAGTATCTGATATTACCGCCAGTTTTTTCAACGCAGCTTCTTCTTATGACGGTTTTTCCTTAGTCTTTTTTTACGCTTATGAGTAGCAATTTTCTGTCTTTTTCTTTTTTTTCCGCTTGGCATTTTTTTCCTTCCAATCAATTATTTCTTGCGATTATTAACTTTTTCCTTGAAAACACGAGAAGGCTTGAAAATAGGAACTTCCCTTCCAGGGATTTTGACTTCTTGATTGGTTCTTGGATTTCTTGCTATTCTGCTTTTTCTTTCCTTTATTACAAAGTTTCCGAATTTCCTCAGATCAACCCTGCCTTTTTCAACAAGAGAATCCTGAATGAAATCCAGAAAATGGTCAATAATGATTGCAATGTCTTTCTTTGTAAAACCAGTTGTTTTGTTAATCTTGTCAACTATTCCGGCTTTTGTCATCTTCAATCTCCTTCCATAAGACAATTTCCCTAACTTGTATTGTTATAATGTTTTACCTTAGTGACCCGATTGACTGACTTTATTTGTGAGGTATTATTGTCAAGACTAAAATAGTTATACTTTATTGATATTCTTTTATTTATGAATCAATGCTTGACAATATAAAGATAAAAAGAAAATAGAGAGCATAGTGAAAATACTATTCATAACTCCTTCAGTTCCTGATGAATTAAGCCGGATACGCTCATTAAACCACTTGAAAGCTTTGTCTGCTGATCATGAAATAGTACTTCTTTCATTTATAAAGAATGAAAATAGGAAGGAAAAACTTGTCCCTCTTCATAAGTATCTTTATGATTCATATACTTTCCTTTTGCCGGCATGGAAATCATGGGTTAATTGTGCAATTGCGCTTTTCAGTAGAATTCCCCTGAGAGTTGCCTATTATTATTCCCAGGACTTTACTCATTTTCTTCTTGAATTGCTTAAGAACCAGCATTTCGATTGCGTAATAGTAAAGAGAAAAAGGTTAGCACAATATGGCATATATCTTGAAAAAATACCAAATATTCTTGATTTAACAGATGCAACAGCATTACATTATGAAAGAGCGAAAGGAAAGGGTAGGGGATTAGAGTTTCTTATCAATTATGAAGAGTTCCCAAAGATAAAAAGATATGAAGTTGAGGCAATAAAGAAATTTGATTTGACAGCAGTTTGTAGCAGAAATGACAAGGAATATTTAGAGAAAATATCCCAGGAGGCTTTACCAAGAATAGTTGTTGTTCCTAATGTAGTTGATACTGAGTATTATGCTCCTGATAAAAGCCTTGAAAAGAATAACATAATACTTTTTACAGGTGTAATGAAAGCACTCGTCAATCAAGAGGCAATTCTGGAGTTTTATAAACTTGTATGGAATGATATTTTAAAACAATTCCCTGATACTCAGCTTAGAATTGCTGGACCAGAACCTCCTCCCCAGATAAGGAAACTCCATGACAACAGGAATGTCTTTGTAACTGGTTATGTTGATGATTTAAGACAGGAGATTAACAAGGCTACAATAGTTATTTCTCCTGTTAATGTTGCCGCAGGGACAAGGAATAAAATTTTACAAGCTATGTCTATGCAAAAAGCAGTTATTTCAACAAAAATCGGTGCTGAAGGACTTGATAATCTTGATGAAAATAATATAATGCTTGCAGAAAATATCATGGAATTTGGTAATTTCATCAAATCATGTCTGAGGAATAAAGAAAAGAGAGAAATAATGGGGCAGAAAGCAAGAGAATTTGTAATGAAAAACTATTCCATAGACATACTAAGGAAAACTCTTAATTCATCTATTGCCATAGCCTTAAAAAATCATAAGGAAAGATGCTGATATTCATTTTTATATTTATTCTGCCAGCATTTCTTGGCAATATCAATACGAAAGATGAAGCACAGCTTGCAGTAATTGAAGGAGGCAGCGTAGAGATTGGATTGCCTGAGACACAAATAGATAGAGTCATTGATCTTTACAGGATTGGAGTTCAGGCAGAACCAGAGCTTTCCTGGCTGAAAAGAGAAAGACCAAACAGGACTGTAAAAGTAAAGAAATTTATGATATATTCTTATGAAATAACTAACAGGATGTTTCAGAAATTTGTTAATGAGACAAAATACAAAACCCAGGCAGAAAGAGAAGGATTTGGTTATGTAATGGGAACCAGCAAGTTAAGAAAAGTGTTTGGTGCAAATTGGAAATCTCCCCAGGGACCGGCAAGTAGCATAAATAAAAGTCTTGATCACCCGGTCGTTCAGGTAACATTTGATGATGCAATGAATTATGCAAAATGGGCTTCTGCAAGATTGCCTACTGAACCAGAATGGATAAAAGCTGCAACCGGAGATGTATTCAAGCTATTCCCCTGGGGAAATTACTGGAAGGATGGTCTTGCAAATGGAGGAAGATATCCCCAAGAGCCAGCAGCTGATGCGATAGATGGCTATCTTGGAACTGCTCCAGTTGGCCATTACAAGTCAGGAAAATCCATCTATGGTTGTTACGATATGTCTGGAAATGTCTGGGAACTTACTGAAACATCTGAGGAAATAGGTGGGAAAAAAATGTATATCATTAAAGGAGGAGCCTGGTTCAGTAATATTTTTTGTCTCAGAATATCATGCAAGGCACGCATAGAAAAAGATTTCAGATGTGATGGATTGGGCTTCAGGTTGGTGAAAGACTAAGGAGCATCAATTTACTAACTTTTAAAAATTAACATTATATAAATTATGGAAAACAGGAAATATTATTTCCTTGTTCTTTTCTTGTTGGTGCTATTTGTTGCTGTAATTATTATGTCTTTTTATAAAAATA
>JAFGND010000068.1 GCA_016927185.1 Candidatus Coatesiibacteriota bacterium | reverse complement strand
CAAAAATATCAAGAATATCGTCATTCCTTACATTCCCTAAAACAACCGTATCAAAAAACATTGCACAGGGAGAAATATCACCATACGGATTCACTGCAAGTGAATTCACTCCAGCACTACATGGAATGTATAATCCAGTTTTCTTAGCATTATCTTTCAATGTATCTAGTTGTTCAATATCTGATGAATAATACTCACTATTTTTCTCTATATATTTTTTCATATCATTTGTGATTTTTGAAAACTCAGAAGAATCTGAAAAATATGATATTTCACTTTGCTCTACATCCCTTTTTCTTGGGGGTAATATAGTTGTACTTAATGTAAACTGGACATCCAGATTGTCCATGAATTCGCATATTTTATCGAAATCTATTTCTTTTGTTATATTAAGTATTGGATAGGAAATATGAGTTGTTATATCTCTTTCTCTCATTAATCTAATAGCATTGATTGTTTTATTAAAACTCCCTTTTATCCCTGTAAAATCATCATGTAGCTCTGGAATATAAGAAAAAAGAGTAAATCTCATTTTCATCGGAACTGTCTCTGCAAGAGCATCAGCGATTTTTTCATCTATCAATATACCATTAGAGAGAATGGAAAAACAATAATTGAATTCCGATGCAATTCTAGTAAGTTCTATTGCGTCTTTTCTTAAGAAGAATTCTCCTCCTGTGAATGTAAGAAACAATGTATTTGACTTCTCTGCAAGATATTTCAAAAGCTTTCTGTATTCTTCAGTTGAAAGCTCGTTTTTGGATAATTTTTTATTTGTTTCCATATAACAATATTTGCAGTGCTGATTGCAAGCCCAAGTTGTTTCAAGAAACAACTCTTTGAAAATGAAGGGATTATACTCTGACATAATCTATCATCTGGTTTTCTTCTAGACTTTTGATGAAATCTGTTACGTCTTTTTCAATATCCTCATTTTCATCCACTTCAAAGCTGTTTTTTATCATTACTATAATATCGTTAAAAGTTTTCTTCCCGTCAAGTTGTTCCCAGATATAAGCTCCCATTTTATTCAATTGAAGCATCATCTGGGTCTTCTTATGTACTAAAACCATCTCATTCTGCATATTCCTGTACGCTACTAGCTTACTTCTTAATGGAAGATTATCTGTCATAGTAGTTCTCTTACATCCAGTTTTTTATTAAAATAGAGATTAAAGAATGGAATTGACGGTGATGCTACTGAAACAAAATCCAAAACCCTTTCTGCGAAAAAATTCTGGTCCAAGTTATACCAGTGATTTGCATAAATGTTCTCTACGATACTTAGTATATCCAATTTCTCTATCCTGTTTGATATGTCTTGATTCAAGAAATAGATACTTTTCACCTCTCCAGATTGAGGATAACCTGAAGATTTGTCTTCTTTGCCTCTAATAGGAGTATCGAAAGCTATTATCGGAACTTTATCATAGTCAACTAAATTCCCTTCTTCACTAAACACTTTGCAATTCTCTATTTCGCGAAACTTGTTTGCCAATGTACTTTTACCGCTTCCACTTTTTCCAATAAAGAGCAGTACTTTTTCATCATGGAGAACACCCAGACTGTGCAAACAAATGGTAGTATGGTTTTTGCATTCGCTATCTATGATATCCATAAGTCTTGATCTAAAAAAACAGGAATCCTCATAATCCAACTTATAGCAACAACTTTTGCTATTACATTTGCTTTTCCATATTTCAAAATGTTTTGTCCATATTGGTTTTAAACCAACAAAGCCTATATTCAAAGGACCTACTTGTATTTGCATAGAATCTTCCCAATGAGTATTAAGCAAATTTAGTGCCGCACTTATTTTTTAGCAGGAGTTCAATATCAACTATATATTAGTCAAGCAATTTGTCAATCTGGATAACCGTGAAGTATTGCATTAAAAAGACTCTTGCTTAGCAGTTTGAAATAATTGACTTTTTTCTCTGTAAGGAAATATGCATTTAATCTATGTCTATGAAATGTGAAATTATATTTGTAAAACCTGTAGTTTTTTTCATCAAAATAGTAATTAAAGACTTTTTTATCAAAACTTGGAAGTGAAACTTGCTTCGTAATTTTGAAAGAAATTTCAGGATAATATGATTTCATTATTAATGCAGCAATTTCAAGGAAATTATTAGCCTGCCATTTTTGAGCAAGATTTCTTACAATATCCCAATTAATTGGGAAGCTATTAGCTATCGTAACAATGTCAATAAGACGTCTTAGATTTATTGCAAAACTTTGCATTGCTAGAGTCAATATTGTATAAAGGCACAATCTTTCATTATCCATTCTGTACATTGTTTCATTGGAAAAATTGACAGGAATAATATTCTTCCAGATATCATTATAATCGGGAAATATTATTCCTTCAGTAAACAATAATCTATGAACTTCAATCAGTAAGGAGGCTTCAGTTGTTTTATATTCGAATAATAAATGATGACTTCTATTTTCCCATGCAGCAAATTTTTTTTCCCTTGGTCTATTCAAGCCCATTTCTTTCAATAATTTTTCAATATTTTCAAGGTCTTCCAGTCTAACCATAATATCAAAATCTACCATTGATCTTAGTCCCGGATTATCATAAATTACTTCATTAAATAGTAACCCCTTAAGTATTATTACTTCATGGTCTTTAGCAATTCTATCAATAAATCGCATTATTTTCTCGGTTCTTATAATATTAAATGCAAGGTTGCTTTTGTACTTATCAATAGTTTTTTCTTTCATTAATTCAGGAACCTTGAGATCAGATAAATCATTATCTAGATGATAGCCAATTGTTTGTATTGTTTTCTGGTTTTCTGAGCAAGAAAAAAAGATATCCCAGTCCACCATTTTTTCTGCGAGACCAAAAGCCTTTTTACAATCATCTTCTGTTAATGGATAATAGCTTATTAAATTCAATAACTCAGAAGATACTTCATCCAGCTTAAAACCGAAATGAGGTTTTGCAAAAACCCACCTTAGTTTATCCTTTGATGCCACTTCTTGCAAAATTAGCCATAATTCCTCTCTGCGCAATGAAGTAAATTATCAAAACAGGGATTATTGTGAAAGTAGCTGCTGCCATTTGCAACGTCCATTGTGTCCCTTCACCCTGGTTAAAGAAAGACAAACCTACCTGGATTACCCTCATATCATCACTATTTGTAACAACAAGTGGCCACATAAAGCTGTTCCAGGTTCCAATTATATTGAATATTCCAACTGTAACAAGAGATGGTTTTGATAATGGTATAACTACATGCCATAGGATTTTCAAAGGGGTACAACCATCTATTACAGCTGCTTCTATCAAATCCTTTGGAATAGTCTTGAAATGCTGCCTGAGAAGAAAAATAGAAAAAATATTGATACTCCATGGAACAATAAGAGCATAAAAAGTATCCAGCCAGTTAAGTTTATCAAGTATGATATAGTTTGGAATGAGAAATACAGGCATAGGAACCATCATCATTGATAATAGAAAATAGAAAATAACATCCTTGCCCTTGAAATCAGCCCATGCAAAGATGAAAGCAGCAAGACTTGATGTCATTAAAACTATCAATGTCACAAATAAAGTCATTATTATTGTATTCTCGAAATAAATAGTAAATGGTACTTTTTTCCAGGCTTTTATATAATTGCTTAAGTCAATTTTATCTGGTAAAAGATGAAAATCCTGTGAAATAGCCTCCTGTGGGGATTTGAATGATGTTAATAGCATCCATATAAATGGAGTCATCATTGTTATTCCAAAGATGATCAATATCAAATGAATTAAAAGTTTCTTGTGCATATTCTATCCATAAAATACTCTTTTTTCTGCTACTTTTCTTTGTACTAAAGTTAATGTAAGAATAATAACAAACAGAACCAAGCTGATAGCACTTGCATAACCCATTCTGTGGCTGTCAAAAGCTTGTTCATATAAATAATATACTATTACTTTTGTTGTTCCTATTGGTCCACCTTCTGTCATTATATATATCTGATTGAAAGCCTGGAATGTTCCTATTGTTGACATTATGAGAATATAGAAAGTGGTTGGACTTAATAATGGTAAAGTAATATGCCTGAATTGTTGCCAATTTGAAGCACCATCAATTTTTGCTGCTTCATACAATTCATCAGGGATATTCTTGAGACCAGACATAAATATAATAAGATTGTATCCAAGTGCTTTCCAGACACTGAATACTATAACCGATACAAGAGCAAGACTTGGTCCTTCAAGGTAAGACGGGATAGAAAATCCTAGTGAATTTGCCATTAGTATGAAAATTCCTCTTGGTTCTTCAAGCCATTTCAATCCCTGCGAACCAAATAATCCAAGAAATTGATTGGCTAGTCCTCCATCAACCTTGAAAATCCATTTCCATACTATTGCAACTGCCACTACTGAAGTTACTACTGGAAGAAAATAGACTGTTCTGTATAAACTAAGGCCTTTTAGCTGCCTATTCAACAGAATAGCAAAAAAAAGTGCAATTCCGATTTCAAAAGGAAGTGCACAGATTACAAAATAGAAAGTTTGAAGAAGGACAGTATAGAAGTCTTTGCTTGAAAGCAATTCCCTGTAATTGCCAAAACTTATGAATCCTTCAAGCATACCTAAAGGAGCATTGTAAAAAGATAGAATGAATGCATATATTATGGGAATAAGTTTAAAGCAAATTACAACAGACAGAGTTGGAATAAGAAACAAAAAAATGATTTTCTTTGAAAACAGTTTCATTTCTGTTCAGGAATAGAAAGAGAATTGTTTTAGTCAAGAGTTTTAAATGCATTGATAGTTGGTTTTTAACTCAAATATTTTTGTCTTGACAAGTTTATATTAATTATTATAACGTAAAGCGTAATTAATTTTCAGTACGGTACAAAGGAGGTAAAAATGAACAAAGGAAAGGTTCTTTTTGTTTTATTGTGCGGATTGCTGATTATTTCCATTGTTACTCCTGCATTTGCTAAGGAATGGACACTGGAAGATACCCGTGCAAGTATAAAAAGAAATGGTTTCAGTTGGGTAGCTGGTGAGACCAGCATTTCAAAACTTCCTAAAGAAATAAAGAAATTGTATTTCAATGGAATCAAAGATGGTGGGCTTGATATAAGCGGAATGAAACAGCATGTTAACAGCAAGGTTGGCTTCCCTGATTATGTTGACTGGCGTGACTTGGGAGGAAAAGACTATACAACACCAATTAAGGATCAAAAGCAATGCGGTGCATGCTGGGCATTTGGAACATTTGCTGCAATAGAAGCCCAGATAAAGATTAATTTGAATATGGATAAGATCTTTCCTGATCTTTCCGAGCAGTATGTTGTATCTGATTGCTTCTCGGGTGGTAGTTGTGGTGGTTCTCAAGCATATGATCTTGCAAGATGGATGGAAACACATGGAGTCCCATGGGAAACCTGCTGGCCTTATGAAGCAAAAAATGCTACATGTGATGGTAGATGCACTGATTGGGACTTTACACAACAACAAATACAGGAGATGGTTGCTATAACACCTCATGGAAATTATGATGGGATAAAAGACGCTCTTGCTAACAAGGGATGCGTTTTTGCAGCTATGAGGGTTTATAATGATTGGCAGTACTACAAAGGCGGTATCTACGAATGTGATGAGAATTCTGGATACGGTGGAGGTCATATGATATGCATAATCGGTTACAATCATCCTGAAAACTACTGGATTGTAAAGAATAGCTGGGGAACCAACTGGGGTGAATCAGGATATGCACGTGTGAGAATAGGAAGAGGCGATAGAATTGGATCTGCAGGGCAGGCTTATGTTATTCTGAATAATATTGCAAATCACCTATGGTATAAAAGCCCCTATCCAAATAAATTTTATGCTTCAGGAACAACTACCAATATAGAATGGCATAGCCAGGGTGTTAACAAAGTTAACATCTATTTTTCATCAGATACTGGTGGCACTTATAATCTTGTCGCTTCAAATGTTGATGCTGCACCTCAATCTTATACATGGACTGTTCCTAATGTTGAATCAACAAAGTGCAAGATAAAACTGGAAGATGTTGAACATACAAGACAAGGAAAATGTGCTATTGGTGCTGCAATAACCGATGGAGTTTTTGGTATTGGACAGCAACGCTCAGTTGCAATGACTTATCCAAAAGGTGGAGAAACCTTCTATAATGGTCATAAGTACTATTTGACATGGGATTGCTCTGCTAACATGAAAAATGTCAATATATATGGCTCAACAGATGGAGGAGCTTCATGGCTGGAGGATAAAGTTGCCAATTACTCCAATGCCCAGAACAAGACATATCTCTGGACAGT
>JAFGND010000067.1 GCA_016927185.1 Candidatus Coatesiibacteriota bacterium | reverse complement strand
GACGGGGTGAGGTTAAAAATTGAACAATTCTACTAAAGAAAAGCCTTTTCTACTGGAAGTTAATACTGATTTATTTTTTAGTTTCTAAAGCTGATTAACTTGATAATTCTGCACAAATAGTGTGTTCTTTTCCTCTTCCTAAATAATCATCTTTGCAACCTTCATAGTCCTTGGTATAATATATATAATCAATACAAAGAAGTGCTACTTTTCTAAAATTGCTTCAGAAATTATTACTGGTTTCATGTATGATTTCATTTTTTACTCCTTTGGAAAACTACAAACTTCCTTTTAATATTCAATGATTTTACTTCAGATAGATGATTGAAAAGCATGGTAGTTCACCAATTTTAAATTATATTCAAAAGTTCCTTTATGGAAGCACTAAAAAATTGACAAAGGAGGTTACCAAGTAATTTAAAAATCGTCCTTTTTTTCCTGAGTGCTTGTTTCCTCCCCTATCCAGTATTTGAATCTTAGATTTCTTATCACTCCATTAATAGTGAATACAGCTTTTATCAAGATGTCCTTGCCATAATCCTCTTCAAGAAACAATCCCTTGGTATATACTATTGCCACTTTCTGCTTGGTTTTTTCATCCATCTTGAATACAACTGGTGCAAACCAGAAAGTCCTTTTCTGCTCTGAAAGCACAGTAATTGTCTCGGGATTCTGTTTGGATTTGCTTTGAACATCATTACCAATCACCTTCAGCGACATGTCTTTTGGATCCAGATACTCCCAGTCATTCCATGTGAATTTAATATCGCTTTTTGTCTTGTTCTCAAGATAGAAAAGAAACCGTCTTCCATCTGTCCAGCAAGAAATCTCTATATTCTCATCTGTATAAAGCCTTTTATCAAAAGGATAATCATCTTCCCTGTAAGGCTGTATCCTGTCTCTGTCAACTTGTGTATCATTTATGGAAAATTCCCTCAAATCCATTCTCCTTGGATGTACTCTGGATATGGATGCACAACCTGCTATTAGCAATATGATCATTAAAATTACTATTAATTTATACATTCCTGTTCCCCCTGTCTCTTTTTATATCAAAATATTTCATGAAACCATTGAAAATGAGTGCAGAAAATATTATTGTCAGAAGAATTATTATATTCTGTTTTCTTCCCTTTCCTGCAATTCTTTTCTTTATATCACTGTGCTTGTAATAAAAAACCTCGGCAGGCATTTTGTTATAACTTATATAGAAATGCTGCTTTTTATAAAAATCAGCTAAAAATACCACTATATTGGAATCTGCAGTCTGTTTCTGTATAAGGCTGTCAAGCAATTCCTGTCTTCCCGGATTTCTTTCAAGAAGCGGATAAAGAAAATTCTCCAGCTTTGCAGAATAATTGAAATATATCTCATTATATTGATCCTCAATACTTGCTTTCCTGCTTTCATGCCTTAACATGAACCATTCATTGTAATTCCTGACAACCTTTTCTATTATTTGCTTGCCGTTTCTTTCTATAAAATTCCTGTCCTTTGTAATAATTTTCAGCTTGAGTTTCGTGCTGTTTTCATCTCTTTCCATTATCTCCCAGCCAATATAACTCATTATATTGTTTTCATTTATTTTCATCTCTGCAGGAAGTTCGGATATCATCTGCCTGCTTTTCAGTCTTTCAAGAAGCATTAATATTATGGAGGATTCATCCATCTTGCTTCTGATTGTCCTGTTGTAATCTACAATAACTGACAATTCATGAACCAGTCCTGTAGAAAAATAATATGTCAGGAAAGAAGCTGAAAACGCAATAACAAGAAACACTGCTGTCCTTGTCAGCTCCTTCAAAGAACGAGGCAGAATTAGATAAATCAGGTCAGTTTTATTTTCAAGCTCTTGGATGGTATGCCTTGTATTCTGCACGTATATATTCCTTATCTATATGTGTGTATATCTGTGTTGTTCCTATATCGCTATGTCCTAGCATCTCCTGCACTGCACGCAGATCAGCTCCTCCCTCGAGGAGATGCGTAGCAAATGAATGCCTGAGAGTGTGAGGAGAAGTTTCTGCCGGAAGAGACGCCTTGTTGATGTAAGATTTCAGTATTCTCCAGAATCCAAATCTTGTAATCTCCCTGCCATGTGCATTAAAGAATATTCTCTTGCTTGCAAGATCCTTCTGAAGCAAAGGCTTGTCTCTTAATATAAATTCAGCAAGAAGCTCTTTTGGCTCATCTCCAATTGGAACCAGTCTTTCCTTTGAGCCTTTTCCTACAATTCTAATGAAACCTTCATCAAGCCACAGGTTATCTGTTCCCAGGCTGATGAGTTCTGTTACCCTCAATCCGCATGCATATGCAGTTTCAAGCATAACCCTGTCACGCCTTCCTGTTATCTGCTTCATGTCAGGTATCTCAAGCAAGCGTTGCATTTCCTCTATACTCAGTACATGAGGCAGTTTTTCAGGCAGTTTTGGTCCTTTAAGATTTGCTGAAGGATTGTTTGTCAGTAGATCCTCTTCTACAAGGAATTTGAAAAAGGATTTCAGCGAGGAGATGTTCCTGTTTATGGAACTTGCTGCCAGCTCTAGATCATACAGGAAATGTATGTACTTCTCCAGTTCTTCTGGTTTTACAGATGACAAGTCCTTTTTCAAGGGTTTCAAAAATCTGATTACATCTCTCAAATAAGCTTCAGTTGTTAGCTTGCTCATTCCCCTTTCCAGATTCATGAAAGCCTTGAATTCCTTAAGCACTTTGACTTGCCTTACGGGCAAGCCGCAGCTATGTATTATTTCTTCCTCATTAATCATTAATGGCTTTTATGCTGTCTATTAGAGTACCATCTACCCATTCAACAACAGCAATGATATTGTCTGAAAGCTCAGGTTTATCAGGAACTCCTCCACATATATCCTCAACTTCTGCCTTCAGATCTTCAATAGTCCTTATTGGAAGATGTGTATTCTTCAAACTGTCCAGCAAATCCTCTCTTCTCGGATTTATGGCAATTCCTCTTTCTGTTACAATGACATCTATCAAATCTCCAGGTCCGCAAACTGTTGTCACTTCATCAAGTATGATGGGAATCCTGTCTCTGAAACTTGGTACGGTAAGTATGACACATTTACCAAACAGGCAATTCTGCCAGCCTCCTATCCCGTGAAGCAACCTTCCATCTGAATGTGTCACTACATTTGCATTGTAATTCAGGTCTATTTCTGTTGCCCCTAGAATTGTTGCATCAATCATCCCTGCGAAATTACCCTTCCCATGATAATTGTAGCTTGTAAAAGGTGATGTCCAGACATGTCTTGGGTTTTCCCTCATAGAGCGTACGCCATCAAGATCGAAAGTCTGTCCATCGAGAATATAATCTGTGTAACCTTCTTCAAGGAGATTTACCAGGTATTGAGTTGAACCTCCTCTCATGAATCTGCTATGAATATTTTTCTCCTTCATGTATTCCTTGAGTTGTCCGATTACCGCCAGAGAAACTCCTCCAGCACCTGCTTGAATTGAAAAACCTTCATGAACAATTCCAGATTCTACCATGAACTGGGTTGTCATCTCTGCAATCAGAAGCCTGTCAGGACTTTTGGTTATTTGTGTTGTTCCTGAAACTATTTTTTCAGGAATTCCTATCCTGTCAATCTGTACAACATAATCAACATAATTTCCCTGAATTTGCCATGGAATGCATGGAAACGGAACAAGATTAGCAGTAACTACAATCACCCTGTCTGCATACTGGCTGTCTGCAAGTGCAAAACCAAGCAAGCCACATGCTGATGGTCCTTCAACTCCATTGGAATTACCGAAAGGATCTGATGTGGGTGCTGCTATTATTGTAATATCTATATGTATGTCATCATCCTGGATTGCTCTGTATCGCCCTCCATGTGAACGGAGAACAGCTGTCCCTTTCATCTTGCCTCTAGAGGCAAAATCACCAAGCGGACCGTTAAGACTGCCTTCTATATGATGTATTACGCCATTCTCGAGAAGCTCTATAATTGGTGCATGGCATGGGAAAGATGCTGATGGAAACCATACCAGGTCTTTGACACCCATTTTCTCAGCTTCCTTGAAAACTATATTAGCTACCAGATCACCATCCCTGAAATGATGATGCGTACTTATTACCATACCACTTCTCAATTCACATTTCTCCAAAGCTTCCCTTATAGACGAGACAAGCTTATTCCCGTCAGATGGATAATGAGCGCATGTGGCAATAGGGGGAGCTGCTTTTCTTCCAGTCGGTATATGCTTGCCAATTCCCTTGTAAGGAATTGTTGCCTTGCCATTTACCAGGGCAGGGACATATCTGTTTATTGCATTCTTTATCATTTCCATTACAATGCACCTCCTTCCATCCAGTTTTCATCAATCAAATTCATTTTCCTTGCTATTTCCACTATCTTTATAGCTCTCTTGACTACAGGTGGATCAATCATTTTAGTTCCAAGAGAGACTACTCCCAATCCCTGATCGCTTGCAATCTGGAAAGCCCTGACTATCTTGCATGCCTTCTCTATTTCCCTTGCGTCAGGTTCAAATCCCTGATGAACTACAGGTATCTGTCTTGGATGAATGCAACCTTTTCCCTCGAAACCAAGTTTTTTGGCAAGCTTGACATCCTCATATAATCCCTTCATATTTCCAACATCGCTATAAACTGTATCTATAGCTTGTACCCCTGCAGCTTTTGCAGCATTAACAATCCTGCTTCTGCTAGTGAAACTCTCCAGGCCATCTTCAGAACGGGGAGTTCCCAGATCAGCAGTATAATCTTCCAGACCTATGGCAATTGCAACAATGGAAGTGGCAGACTTCGCTATTTCATATGCATTTTCTACTCCTAAGCAACTCTCTATTATGGGCATAAGGAATACTTCCCTGTCCTGAACCATTTGCCTTATTGTTTCATCCACAAGCTGAACTTCCTCAGCTTTCTCTGCCTTCGGGATCAATACAAGATGTACATTGTGAGGTATAACTGCCTCCAGATCAACAAGACCCATGCTGCCCTGGTTAATCCTGACCATTCTTTCAGCACCCTTGAAATCTATTTCCCTCAATGCATTTCTTACAAGAATTCTTGCTGCATCCTTTTCTGAAGGGGCAACACTGTCTTCAAGATCCAGTATAATACCATCAGGACAGTGAAGCCCAGCATTTACGAAAAATTTTGGTTGGTTTCCAGGAAGATATAATCGTGATCTTCTGAATCTGTCTCTATTTGAAAGATAGCAGCAACTTTTATGCAGTGGAAGAAGGAACTCATTCTCAGTATCCGGTAAAGCTCTTTTAATCGCGCACTCCATTCTTGCCGCAATAACAAAAGGTAATGCTCCCTGATCCTCTATTTGTACGGTACAGTCTGCAATATTGTAGAAATCAAGCACTTCATTCACAAGTGCTATTATACTTCTTCCATACATGATCTGGACTTTGCTTATCAGTTTAATTTCCCTTCCGTTACCTTCAGAATTGAATAGTATATAGCAATCAGAACGCACACTTGCACTCCTGCTTCCAGCTTCTCCAAGCATAAACTCTCCTTTCTTTCTTCAGTTGGGTTTTCAAGCTGGTTCTCAAGACGTTATACTCTGTCAAGTAAAATATTAACTTGAGCTCATTAGAAGCATTTGCATATGATTCTTACTTGTCATTCCTGAAAAGACTTGACTTATTCATGGGTATTTCTGGTTCTTCTATTGAGTTTTATAAGGAGCGAAATCACTTTATGTTACGAATAACACTTATTGTTTTTTTTATTGCCATTATTGTATCAGGTTGTGCCGATAACTTCCATACATATGATCCTGCATGGGATGAATTATCTGATACAACGGCAGTTTTCACAGCTCCTCCAACAAAGATAACAATAAAAAACAGGATTTTATATATTGACAGTCAGCGTTATATTATAAGAGGTTTCATTTACAATCCAGTTCCAATAGGATATGCTCCTGGTGACATGCCTTATCTTGAAGATAAAAGCATACTAGATCGCGATTTTGAGAGTATGAGAAGCATTAAAACAACTTCAATAAGGGTTCCATTGAAGGTATCTTCAAGCAATTTGCTTGATGCAGCTTATAACTATCATTCACTACCGATATATGTAATCCTTGATTTTCCAGTTGACCCCAGAACCAATCTTGGAAACCCTTCTGTCCAGGAAAACATAAGAGCTGAACTAATTGAATATGTTGTCAGATACAAATATCATGATGGATTACTTGGCTTCTGTATAGGCAATAACATTAACAGGGATTACAAGGGAGACAGGAAAGACTGGTACAAACTGCTTGCTCTTCTTACCAAAACAGCAAAGGAAGTGGATGATTCCGGAAAAGGGCATATAATTATGACTGCCAATTACGGCATTGAGGAAATAGGAAAAAAGGAATTCTCAGCTTCTGACGAAGAACTGGCTTATCTTGACTGCTGGGGTATAAACATCTCAGATGGCAGATGGCCTATAGGTCAGGCTTCCAATGCATTCGGAAGATCAGGCAAGGTTATATGCGTTACAGAATATGGTATTGATTCATTCAAGACAACAGAAACAGGCGGGGAAACAGATGAAGAAACACAATCAAGATGGATTGGTCAATATGCTAATTCCCTTGAAGCTGCTGAATATGTAGTAATTGGTGGATTTATAAACAGCTATTGTGATGGATGGTGGTATGGTGGCAGCATGTCTGAACAGGATTACAGGTTTGGATATACAACTGTAACCCAGCCAGACAATTTTGCAAATTATGAATTCTTCGGTATATGTTATATAGAGAAAAATAATCAGAATGAAGACAGTTATGTTGATAAAGTGAGACCAAAGAAAGCTTGGTATGCCCTGGAAGCCATATGGACAGGTCATGGACACTAATAACTCTTTCTGTAGTTGATTCTACAAATACTTTTCTGAAGGAATTTGCAAGACTTCATCCAGAGAAAGATAAAGTAATTGTTAGAGCGGCTTTTCAATCAGAAGGCAGAGGAAAGGGAAGCAGCAAATGGATATCAGAGAAGGGCGGGTTTTATTTCTCAGTACTTGACAGGAATATAAGCATTACACATCTTTCTCTCTATTCGCTCTGGATTATTTACATAGCTTCGCTTGTAATGAAATCCTATGATATACCTGTTAAAATCAAGAAGCCTAATGATCTTTATCTTAATGGTAAAAAACTGGCAGGAGCTCTTGTTGAAAGTTCAATACAGGGGGAAAAGCTTGAATGGAGTATTGCAGGTCTTGGTATTAATATCAATAATACATTTCCTGAAAAGTACATGTTTACCAGCTTACTTGATTATAAAAAGTCAACATATAATATTGATGAGATTTATGGCAAACTGCTTGAATTGTGGATTGAGAAAAGGACTGAATGGATGGAGCAAAAAGCAGATTATTTCCAGAAGGAGATAGAAGGGATTTATCTGATATGATACTTGGATTGAAAAGAAGGTCTTTTCTCATTTCCGCTGGTACATTGATAACAAGCGGTCTTGCTCTCAGTGGATATGCAAGATTCATTGAACCTTATTCAGTAGTAATTGAGAGGGAAACTCTTACTTTCAAGGAGCTCCCTGAAGATTTTTCGGGATTTACAATAGCACTTGTAACTGATTTGCATCATTCCAGATATGTAGGAACTGACTATCTTAAGGATGTTGTAGTAAAAGTAAACAGGCTGAAACCTGATTTGATACTTGCTTTAGGTGATTATATTTATGATGACAAGAAGTACATTAAACCTTGTTTCAAGATAATGAAGGATTTGAAGGCTGAGTATGGCATTTATGGAGTTCTTGGGAATCATGACCACTGGATTGGAAGCAAACTAGTAAGAAAAGAGATGATTAAATCTGATATAACTGATTTGACCAATAGAAGCATAAAAATTTTCAGGGATAAATCATATACGGAAAAAGATAAAGAGGAACAATCTTATGGGAGCAATTCTTCACCAGATATCAGCATGAAAGAAAAATCTTATATAAGACTGATTGGTGCTGGAGACTGGTGGGAGGAACCTTCTGATGCAGAAAAACTTCTCTCTCCATACAGCAGTGATGAATTCAAGATAGTACTATCCCATAATCCTGAATGGGCAGAGGAAATAGGCAATGGAATGGTAAATCTTGTAGTATCAGGTCACACTCATGGAGGTCAGGTCATTTTGCCGTTAATTGGAGCTCCCATTCTGCCAACAAGATATGGAGATAAATACTGCAAGGGATTGATAAAGCAGAAGGATTTCTGGGTATATGTATCAAGGGGAATTGGGATGATATTTGTTCCAGTGCGTTTCAATTGCCAGCCTGAAATAACCTTATTGACATTGATGAAGGGATAGAGATGAAACCTGTTCATTTGCCAGAAAGCATGAAGGATATTGATAAAAAGACTATAGAGGGCTTAGGTGTAGAGAGCAAGTGCCTGATGGAAATGGCAGGTTACAGCATTTATAAGGAGATACTAAGTGAAAAGGGTAATGTTGATTCCGAGAACATTGCAATATTCTGTGGAACAGGCAATAACGGAGGAGACGGATTCGTAGTTGCAAGATGGCTTTCATTCAGGAAGCCGAAAGACCTTAATATATATGTAATGGGAAATGAAGAGAAATTCACGCAGGATGCCCGTTATAATTATGAATTGGCAAAAAAACTTGGCATAAAAATACTTTTCCTGGATGAGGAACTTGGCTTCGATTATCTACCATTTGATGATTTCACAATAATAATAGATGCTTTGCTTGGAACAGGGGTAAAAGGATCATTGAGGAGCTCCTTTTGTCTTCTTCTTGGACAGATTAATAATACAAATGCATGGAAAATAGCAGTTGACATGCCGACTGGAATTAATGGAGAAGAGGGAGCAGTATCTGATGCTGTGTTCAATGCAGACATGACAGTCACAATGGGGGCATTGAAAATCCCGCTTATCCTGCCTCCAGCAAGGGAATATGCAGGCAAGATAAAGATTGCTGACATTGGATTTCCTGAGAAATTCTTGAAAGATACCCCTTTCTCTCTTTTCGAAAGTGATGATGTAGCAATTCCGAAGAGATCTCCTCAAGCCCACAAATACAGTGTCGGCAAAATTGCAATCTTTGCAGGGAGCTCCACCTATAGTGGTGCTGCTGTATTGACAGCTTCTGCTGCACTTCAAAGCGGATGTGGCATGGTTCGCTTGTTCGTTCCTGATTGCATTGAAAGCATATGTAAATCCTTCAATCCATCACTGCTTGTACACGGTCTTCATTCAACCAATGGAACATTCGACGGCAAATCGATATCTGATATTGAATTGGAGCATTATGATTCAATCATAGCAGGTCCAGGGCTTACAGTATCAACTGAAACTGAATATTTCCTTAATGATGTCCTGTCTCTTGCAAGCTGTCCCCTAGTCATTGATGCTGATGCACTTAATCTTGTTGCAGCAAGCAATGATCTGAGGGAATTGCTGAAGAAGAAGGATTACAAGAGATTGTTGACACCTCATAGAGGTGAGTTCAGAAAGCTTCTGGCAAAAGATGAGATAAGTATAATAAGAGACATTCAGGATCTTTCATCTGAACTTGATGCTATTATTCTTCTCAAGGGAATGCCAACAATGCTTGCAAATAAGGATGGAAAAATCATTTTTACAGAGGCAGGAAATCAGGGAATGGCTACTGCAGGAAGTGGAGACGTACTTGCAGGTCTGCTGGGCTCATTCATTGCTCAGTTCGGATTCAGTGAAAAGGTTATTGCAGAATCAATATATATACATGGACATGCAGGAAACATGGCAGCTTCTGAGCTTGGAATGCTTGGAATAACTTCTTCTGATATACTTGACTTTCTTTCAAAATCAATAAAGGAAATAGCAGGATGGTAGAAAATCTGCTGCTTGGCTTGCTGGCAGGTGTAATTCTCTGCTCTGCTGCCTCATTCATTATCTTCAGGATTTATAAAAACAACATGCAGAATGACCTTTCAAGGATGGTTCAGGAAAAGACTTACATGGAGAATCAGAACACTGATAATCTTTTAAAGATGAAGGTTGTTGAGGATGAGCTCAAGAAAGTTAGGGAGATGTATTTGCAGGCAGAGAAAAGTCTTTCTGCAGAACGGATTGTTTCGGCAACTGTATCTGAAATCAAGATTCAGATAGAGGAGAAGAATGAAAGAATTAATCTTCTTGAAAACCAGATTACATCGCTACAGAGAACAAAGGAGGATTTGCAGCAGGAACTGGCAAAATTAATGACAAAAGAGGCTGAGTTCGAGGAAAAAAAGAGAATTCTTCAGGATGCAGAAGAGAAACTTGTTAATGTTTTCAAATCCATAGGAGGAGAAGTACTGAAGATAAGCAATGAGGAATTCCTGAAGCTTGCTTCAGAAAGATTCAAGCAGCTCAATGTTGAATCACAAGGGGATCTTGAGAAAAAACAGCAAGCTATAGAAAATCTTGTAAAACCCATTTCAGATTCTCTGAAATTATCTCAGGAATACTTCGTGAAGATGGAAAAAGAAAGAGTGCAAGCCTATGGTGCAATCCAGGAACAGATAAAGATGATGCACGATGACAGCAGGAATCTCAGGAATGAGACAAACAAGCTTGTGAATGCCCTGAAAAGACCTGAAGCAAGAGGAAGATGGGGAGAAATTACATTGAAGCGTGTTGTTGAACTATCTGAAATGACTGAACATATTGATTATGCAGAGCAGGAAACAATACAGGGAGAAGAAGGAAAACTGAGACCCGACATGATTGTTACCATGCCATGTAACAACAAGATAGCAATAGATGCAAAAGCGCCGATGGATGCTTATCTAAAAATATCTGAAACAAGCAATCCAGATGAGCAGAGAGAGCTTCTTAAAAGTCATGTACAAGCTATCAGATCTCATATTAACAAGCTTAGCCAGAAAGCTTATTGCGAACATATTACTCCTACTCCCCAGTTTGTTATCATGTTCATGCCGGGTGAGGCATATTATTTTGCTGCGATTCAGGAAGATATTAATCTTATTGAAGATGCAATAAACAAGAAAATACTTCTTGCCACACCAATTACCCTTGTAGGTCTGCTGAAGACTATCTCGCTTGGATGGAGACAGGAACAACTTGCAGAGAATGCAAAAGAGATAAGTGAGGCAGGAAAAAAACTCCATGATGCAATAAACATTTTCTGCAATCACCTTCTTGGCATGCAGAAAAATCTGAAATCATCTGTCGAGAAATTCAATGACATGATCGGTTCCCTTCAGAGAACAGTATTGCCAAGTGCAAGGAAGATGGTTGAGCTTGGTGTGAAACCCAGGGAGGATCTGAAGGAAATTGATTTCATTGAAGTTACTCCAAGAACTCCAGCTATTAATGAATCTTTGAAAAAGAATGAAAGCGAAATAATCTGATGGAGTTCATTATAACCATAGGTCTTGAAATTCATGCTCAGCTTCTTACTGAAAGCAAGATGTTCTGTAGATGCCCAAACAATTATGGAGACATCCCTAACAGGAACATCTGTCCTGTATGTCTTGGTTATCCGGGAATTCTTCCTGTACCTAATGAGAAGGCTCTGGAACATGCATTGAAACTTGGATTTGCAACAAAATCCAGGATAGAGGAAATTGCTTATTTTGCAAGGAAAAATTACTTCTATCCGGATCTGCCAAAGGGTTATCAGATAACTCAATACGAGAATCCGATCTGCACCGATGGAAAATTGAAAGTGCCAAGAGATAAAGGAGAGCATTTTGAAGTGAGGATAAGGAGGATTCATCTTGAAGAGGATGCCGGAAAAAATTTTCATCCTGAGAATGAGCAAGACGAGGGAATTTCATACATTGATTACAACAGGGGAGGAATTCCCCTGGTTGAAATAGTCACTGAACCAGATTTGCATTCTGGAGAGGAAGCATATCTTTTTCTGAACAAGTTAAAGCAACTTCTTGAATACCTTGAAGTATGTTCAGGAGATATGGAAAAAGGAGCATTAAGATGTGACGTGAATATTGATGTGGCAAGGAATGAAAAGGAACATGGTGTAATAGTAGAGATAAAAAACATGAATTCATTTTCCAATGTCAGAAAGGCAATTGATTATGAAGCGCAAAGGCAGATAGATATGCTAGAGAAAGGGGAAATGATATTCAAGGAAACAAGAACATGGGATGAGAGGATTTCTGAAACCAGACTACTAAGAAGAAAGGAAAAAGCTGAAGATTATCGCTATTTTCCTGAACCGGATCTCATTCCAGTAAGGATATCAGATGAGCTGAAGAAGATAGTGAAAGAGAATATGCCAGCTCTTCCATCGGAAATAGAGGAGACTTTCAAAAGGGAATATAATCTAAGTGACTATATTTCGAGTGAATTACTCGCAAGCAAGCAATTGTCTCAGTTCTACGTGGAAGGAGCTGCAATTACAGAATATAAAAAAGAACTGGCTAACTGGCTTCTTGTAGAATATCTGAGGGTAATAAAAGAGAAAAATCTTGATATCAGGAATCCCGCAATAGGTCCAGCTGATCTTGTGGAACTAGTAGAACTTGCATGCAGGGGAGAGATTTCACAAGCAACTGGCAAGGAGATACTTCCACTGATGGCTGAAACTGGCAAGAAAGCAAAGGAAATTGTCGAAGAAAAAGGACTCAAGCAAATTAGTGACAAATCTTTCATAAGAGAACTTGTCATTAACGCAGTAGAAGGGAATCCGAAAGTCAAGGAACAATACATTTCAGGAAAAGAAGCAGTATATGGTTTTTTCATTGGTCAGGTAATGAAAGCAACTAAAGGGAAGGCTGATCCTTCAATAATTGATGAGCTCCTGAAAGAATACCTCTCAAGTCTGAAGTGAAATACTTATCTCTCATCTTCTCAACCTTTTTTGGAATTGGATATATAAAAGTTGCTCCAGGAACTTTCGGTTCTCTTTCAGCATCAATTCTGTATCTGATACTATATAATCCAAGAGCAGGTGATGAAAGCAATGCTGAATTCAATTTACTTGTTATAACATGCATTTTATTCATACTTGGAACAGTCTTCTCATGGATAGCTGCCAGATCGTTGAATGACAAGGATCCTCAGATAATAGTTATCGATGAGGTTCTGGGGATGGCAGTAACATATCTGTTCCTTCCAAAGACAATACCTGTTATTGTCACTGGATTTATATTGTTCAGGCTTCTTGATATAATAAAGCCATTCCCAGCATTTCAGGCACAAAATCTTCCTGGTGGTCTTGGAATAATGTGTGATGATTTGTTTGCAGGAGTATATGCAAATCTGATACTGAGAGTGCTTATCAATTCAAGTATTTTCAAGTCTTTTTCAGGAATAATAATATTAATAGATTATTTAAAGTGAAGGATTTTTCCTGATTCATGCTTCAAGTTTGTGATTATTTCATAAAAATATATACCATTTCCTGCTTCATTTTTCCTGAAATCCTTGCCATTCCATATAATATCATGACTTCCTTTATCCATATATTTGTCACATAATTTTGCAACAAATTTACCAGTGATATCATATATGGTAACAGTGACTTTTCCGTATGAAAGCAGATGAAATCTTATGTAAGTTTTATCTGTGAAAGGATTCGGGAAACTGCAAGGATGAATCTTTCTTCTGGTTATTATCCTTCTTTCATTTATCATGCTTCCATTCCCGTCTATCTTAACAAAGAATACATCACCAGTTGCATCACTGTTCTTGACATAGTTAGTAATTCCAGTTAGTGTATAAACATTATCGCTTTCCTTGAAAACATTGTGAAACCAGTCATCAAGAGTATCTCCGAAAGTTTTCTGCCATACCAGATTTCCTGATGAATCAGCTTTTACAACGAATGCGTCTTCTCCCCCTTTTCCATAACTCTCTGTATATCCGCACATTATGAAACCACCATCCTCTGTCAGAACAAGGGAATTCGAGATTTCTCCTTTTTCACCTCCATATGTTTTCTCCCATATTGCATTTCCAGAAGAATCCATCTTTATTACATAAAAATCTCCATTTCCAGAACCGAATGAGAATGTATAACCTCCTGCGATATAACAATTATCCCTTGTTTGCCTTACACACAAGGCATTATCCCATTGGTCTCCACCTAAGAATTTTTCCCATAAGAGATTGCCATTCCTGTCAGTCTTGAAAATGTATGCATCACCATGAGATGATGAATAGTGATTTGCAGCACCGCAATTTATGAAACCTCCATCAGAAGTCTCTATTGTAAATCTACCGTAATTGAATTCATCCTGAGGACCGTATGTCTTTTCCCATAATACGGATCCTTCTTTGTCTATTCTCACTACATAAACATATCCTGTTCCCTTGACGCCATTCATTATGAAGCCATCATCTGATACATTAGTTATTGAATAGCATCTTTCATATTCCTCAGAACCATATGTTTTTTCGAAAATAATGTTTCCTCTCAGATCCATCATGATAGTATAAAAGTCACTTGAGCCATGACCTTTTGATTTTGTAAGACCTGATATTATGAAATTACCATCTGTTGTTGCAGTTATTGTCCAGCCTCTTTCCTCAAGTTCGCCACCAATTCTTTTCTCCCACTGCAGCTCTCCATTGCCATTTAATTTAAGCATGTACAGGTCAAGCTCTGCATTAAGGAAATTCCCTGAAGATCCTGTTATTATATAACCATTGTCTGATGTCTTGCATGAAGCTCTTCCTTCATCATACAAAGTATCTGATCCGAACTGCAGCTCCCATGCATAAGAAGCCTTGAAGAGAAGAATTATAATCAAAAAATGAAGTATCTTCATTGATTTTATCTCCTGCAAGTTTTTCTTGCAGGAGATCATTCTATTCGCTTATTTTTATCACTCTTTTGTATTCGTTGCCACATTTGATGATATAAATCCCTGAGTTCCATTTATCTGTGTTTATTATATGATTTCCCTTTCCAATTGAGGAAATAAACTGACCAGAAAGCGAATATACTGAGGCTTTTGCCGGCAGATTCAATTGAAGCGAATTGCTGAATGGATTTGGAGATGCATTGAATTTGACTGGCATTTTTCTTGTGGTTTTACCATCTTCAAATCCAGTTGTTCTGTAAATCGTGAATAAGTTATCGCTTGCATCCTGTGGGTTTCCACTCCTGTCTGAAATCCTTACAAGACATTCTTCTGATGGAGTATTGGGTATTGTCCAGTTATAATTCTCATATTCATCTGTGAATCTTGCAACGAATAGCCAGTCATTTCCATTGTTTGTTGAGTATTCGATTACTACAGAATCAATCTCAGTTGAAACCCATTTTATCTGATGAGATGAGCCTACTTCCCAACTTTCTCCTCCGTTTGGTGAAGTCACTCTTATCCTTGGATCTCCTACATCGAAAGCATAAAGATATGTGTCATTACTACCTATATAAACATTACCTTTCAGTACGCATGGTGAAGAAGTTACTACGCCTCCTGTCTTGTATGTCCATTTTGGATTTCCAGTTGCAGTATTGAAAGCATAAAAATAAGTATCGCTGCTTCCAACATATGCGACACTATCAGTAGCGCATGGTGAGGAACGTACTTCGCTTCCTGTAAGGTACTTCCATCTTTCACTTCCATCATCAATATTCAATGCATACATATATCTGTTTAGACAGCCAATGTAGAGATTATTATAAAGAACATAGGGATCAGAGCAACCTCCTCCTGCATGATAAGTCCAGAGAAGCTTCCCTGTTTCGCATTCAATTGCATATATATTATTGTCATCACTACCGAAATATACAACACCATATTTCGCATGAGGAGTTGTCTCTATCTGGTTTCCAGTCTTGAATCTCCATTCCAGTTCTCCATTAATGGAGTTTACTGCATAAAAATAAGTGTCTCTGCTTCCTACGAAAACCAGTCCATTGGAATAGCAGGTTCCTGAACCCAGGATTGCTCCACCTGTTTTGTATCTCCATATTAATCTGCCATCATTCGTATCTACTGCATACAAGTATGTATCACTGCTACCGAAATATGCAATGTTATCGTATACGCATGGAGGGGCATTTACATCTCCACCAGTAGTATATTTGAATATAAGATAACCATCACTTGCATCAAGAACATAAAGGCTGTTATCATAGCTTCCAACAAGAACCATATGTCCAAAAACTACAGGATGAGCAACAGTTCCTCCAGCTTGATATCTCCATCTGAATGCCCCATCATCTGCTTCAAGAGTATAGAGATAATTACCACTGCTGAAATGAACTTTGTCATTGGACGAGCAAACCAGAGTCCATATCTGACTTGGTGATTTATATCTCCATAGAAGATCGCCTGGAGTAGCGAAAAGCAGACTGCATAAAAGCAGAATCATGATAAATATTATGGCTTTCATAGTACCCTCCTTCTTATTTTTATTATCGTTCTAACTTATTGATATACAAGAAATTATAAGAATATTCGGAAAGCTGTCATACCTCCTTGTTTCAAGGCTATGCCTTCTGATTTATATGGTAATATTATCTTTCTTTCTGTCAAGAAAAAACATAAAGAAAAAAAAGAGGACAGGAAGTTTTATTTTGAAATACTTGCCTGTGTTTCATAGAAATGCAGTGATGATAATATTTTCCATGATTTTCATTTCCAGAATTTTTTAAATTAATGATTGATTTCAATAAAAAAGAAATTAATACTTCATGCTTGACATCTTAGATGTTAGTTAAATCTTGAGCAAGAAATGTATGGAGGAAAAATGAGATATATTATTGTACTCTTGTTGTGGATAAGCTACATATATGCCTGGTATTGTCCCTTGTGCAATTTCGCAAACAATGATAATGAGAGGAAATGCAGGAATTGCAGTTTTGAAAAATCTGATGATACTCACTTTTCATGCTGCAAAGGTACAACCGGGAATGATTCAAATCCAGCTTTCAGGTATTGCATGGATTGCGGTTATGACACAAAGACAGGCTTGATAAGAAGAACAAGAATTAATGACAGATATCTTTATCTTACCGTATCAAGTGATGGAAGTATCATTGCATACAGGGATACAACAGAAAAGACAATAATTATTGCAAGACTTCATGATTTGTCTGTTTACAGGAAACTGGATGGACAGGTGGAGAATTCTGAATTTACAAATCCTCTTCTTATATCACCAAGAAATAGATATATTGCTTCAAGTGCTGCCTTATGGGATATAGAAACAGGAAATGCCATTCATACTTTCAGGAGTAGCTATTATGGTTACAGTAATAATGGAACAGGATTTTCAAGGGATGAGAAATTCTTTGTGTATTCACAAGAAGATTCGACATTCATTATATGGGAAATTGCCAGCAAAAGGCAAATCATGAAACTAAAGGGCTCATCTCCTTTTGCATTCTCAGATGATAACAAGCTTCTTGCCTGTACTGATATAAGGAATGATTATGAAATAATGATTTATGACTTGGAGCATGACAAGACAATAAAACCTGAACAGAATATAAGGGGAGAAGAAGGATTCTGGGTTAATTCATACGCATTCTTGCCATTAAAAAAAATACTGACAATAGGTATGTTTTACAATGCAGATGGAGTTATCACTAATCAGCTCTATATATGGGATATAGGCAAGGGAAAGAATGACAGGAAGCTTGATTCTGATGTTGAAAGTCAATATGGAAGCGATATGGGAGATATATGTTTTTCTGAAAATGGCTTGCTTATGGCTACCCCATCAAGTTATGGCGTTATAAACATCTGGGACACAAGAACATGGAAAATACATAAATCCCTTCCAGGAAACAATGATAATCCGGACAAGCTGGCTTTCATAAACAACAACAAGATAGCTACCGTGTCTGATTATGAGATAAGCATATGGAATGCAGAACAGAAGACTGTACAGGATGCAAGATTCCTGAAAAGCTACTGGGGAGTCTCAATAGGAGGAGTTAACAAGATAAACATTTCTGATTCCGGTAAATACCTCACTTCTTCTATTCATGTGTATCAGGAAGGTTCTGAATACTGGGATCTTGTATTGTGGGATACTGAAAATGACAAGATGTTGAAGAAATACCAGGAGGCAAGTAATGGTGATGTAAGATTCTTTGGCGAGGAATGCTATATGGCAGCTGTCGTACAGGATACATTACAGAGAATCGTCCTTGAATCTGCTGAACTTGTGTCAGGAAGAAATAATGTAACACCAGTATTCGAGACAAAAGAAGGCAATTTCTATAATTACATAAAAATACTTTCTGACAAAAAGAAGATTATAATGAATTTCATAGGTTTTGACGAGACAACTAGAGATGCAAGGATAATAGAAATGGCTTCTGGAAGGACATTGAAGGAAATTCCTAAAAAAGAAGTTATAACAATGTCACCTGATGAAAAATATGCAGTTCTGAGAGAAAGAACAAGAGAGCCAGGGGAAGGCATTCCTGAACCTACAACTATTATTGATCTTGAAACAGCAAGGGAAATAAATATAACCAATATAAAAATGCAGAATTATACCTTCTGGGAAGAACTGAATATGCTTTATACTTATTCAGCAACCTTTTCAAATGACAATCACTATTTTGCATATACTGAAGAAAGTGACAAAGTCATGCTTGTTGATTTTACTACCCAGAAAACCATTGCCACCTTGAAAGGTAACAGCCCTGTAACTTTTTCTGATGATGGACAGCTACTTCTTGTTTCTATTGACGAAGGTTTCATTTTATACGAAACAGCTTCAGGCAAGAAAATTCATACTTTCATTTCACAGTCTGGTTCTGCAACCTGCTTCAAATTCCTGAAGGACAGGAGTTTCTTTGCAGGTTTCGAGAAGGGAGACATATTATTGTTTGAAACAAGTCCAGTATTTCATCTCCTTCATTCAATGACAGGACATTCTACATATATTGATTCATTCTGCCTGACAAAAGATGAAACAAGGCTGTTTTCAGCTGGCAAGGATGGCAGTATAATTATCTGGAAGATAAAATAGCAATTGCCTGAAAGAGGTTTAATTAATCTCTCAGAATAATCAAGATCTTGCTTTTCCCGTTTTCAGAACTTGCTATATAGACTCCATTTTTGAGTTTCCTGTCAGGTATCCAGGAAGTCTTTGTGGAATGAATATCAACAAGTTTCCCCATTGAGTCATAGATGTAAACCTTCCCGTAAAATCCCTTGAAATTGCAACTATATTTTACTGGATTTGGAGAAACCGAAAAATCCCTGTCAGGCAATAACTTTGCCATGAGATTCATTCTGAAGCCCATCTCGTCTTCCCTTGTTTCGACAGTATCCATATAGCTGCTTCCTTTCATGGAATCTCCATAGCAAAAGCTGTAATTCCATTTGGATTTATCATTCTTAAGGTATCGTTCAATATAAGCTGTCATATGTCTTCTTGCAAGTTTCAGCTGCAATAACCTGTTTATGTCTGCCTTTCCATCAAAGATGTCCTCCAGTGGAGTGGAATAATCCATGAACTGGTTATGATTTGCACCTTTAATAATAGCGAAAACACCAGGTTTCTTTGCTTTGTCCCACATATCAGCTCTCATCTGAATCCAGTCGCATATCTTGTCTTTTGTCCCGCCCAGAATCATCTTTGCACATAAAATGTTCTCTTCCTGGGTATCCGGAGTTGTTTTGGGTCCGCTGAAAGAAACAACTGCATGAAGCGAATCCCTTAGCTGGACTCCATAAAGTGATGCTGCAAGCAAAGAAAGTGAACCACCAAGACTGTGACCAGCAAATCCCCAGTTGTCTGTATCTACTGCATTGAATAATCTGCTGCTAGACTGGTTATTAAGATTTACTATATATCTTGCTGCAGCAATGAGACATCTGGAGCGTCTTTCATGCTCAGGATTCACAACCGGATTGGAAAATGTGGGTAAAACGACGATATATCCCCATGTGGCAAGATGTCTTGCATAACTGTTATACCTGTCTATAGGCATTTGCCATCCATGTCCGAAAACCACTATGGGACATGGTTTAGCCTGATCCGGTACTTTACCGTTATCCCATGGATGATATATCATGGAATTACTCATTGTTTCACCATCTCCAGGTATAGATACGGTTAGCGAATCATAATCGAATGTTCCAGATTTAGAGAAATCCACTTCGGCAAAGGAATAAGTTATGATTGTAAGTAAAACCAAATATACGAAAATATTACAGGACATCTCTTCCTCCCTTTTATATTAACCTCACGTAATTACAAAGCCATTAACTCAAGAAATGCTTTTTTGTCAAATGAATTACATATATATTCCATGAATGCAATTAAGAATTTTCAATTAATCCTTGACTTTTTTTTGCTAAACAAAGCAGCTTAAATCATGATAGTCAAGAAAATCTTTATTAAAGATGCTTCTATATATCAAGCAGTATATTTTGTTGACAATCAGTTGCTTATGAGTGAGCAGGATTAAAATAGATAGGAGAAAGGAGAAGCATGGACAAATCCACTGTTTACAATAGCTTGTGGGGAGTTGTTGCAGGTGACATGCTTGGATTGAAGAATTCAACCATACCCAAGAAAGACATGATTCCTGTTACTGACATAGAAGATTCACATTTCGGTCCAGCAGGAACATGGTCAGATGACAGCTCCATGACTTTGTGTCTCGCGGAAAGTCTCACTACAAGAAGAGGTTATGATGTAAATCATGTAGCAGAAAGATTTCTCAAGTGGTATGAACAGGGGTATATGACACCTATTGGAACAGCTTTTGATATAGGAAACACAACCAGGAAAGCTATGGAAAACCTGAAGAAAGGCATAAGCCCTTATCAGAGTGGCTTGAATGGTGAATTCGATAACGGGAATGGAAGCCTGATGAGAATGATAGCCTTGGTTTTTCTTACTGACAGCATGCCATTGCAAAATGCATTGGTAATATCAAATGAAGTTTCATCAATTACTCATGCCCACAAGAGAACTCTTCTTGCATGTGCATTCTATCTTATGCTGGGAAGATATCTTCTCAAGGGTGAGACTAAAATGCTTGCCTACAAGAAGGCTTGTGAGGAATTCATGAAGACTTATCACAACAATCATGAAATAAGCCATTTCGAGAGAATCCTTGATGGCAGCATCAGTCAGCTTGTAGAGGATCAGATATCATCATCAGGTTACAGCATTCATTCTCTTGAAGCTGCTATTTGGTCCTTTCTGAATGGCAGAAACTGTGAGGAAATAATGCTTGCTGCAGTAAATCTTGGGGAAGACTCAGACAGTGTTGGAGCAATAACTGGTGGGCTTGCAGGACTTTATTACAGGGATGTTCCCAGGCACTGGATTGATAGAACCATAAAAAAGCCTCTTGTTGATAAGGTGATAGACAATTTCATGAATTTCATCGCACATTAGCAAGTCTTGAAAATCATTCAGGAAACAGATGCTCTTTGCTTGACACCTTATTTGAGAATATGTTTCCTGGCTTCAAAGTATTTGGCTGGATTTCAACACTGACATCAAGGAGGGCATATGGAGCTCAGCAAGAGACAGAAACTTCTCAAGTCTTTGGCTCAGGAAGGCGGTAAAATAGTTTATCTGGTAATGGATGGTTTGGGAGACCTTGCAACTGGCAAATACTCTGAAACTCCTCTTGAAAAGGCAAAGACACCGAATCTTGACAATCTCGTTGCAGCTGGAGCATGCGGATTATGTCACCCAGTTGATTACGGCATAACACCAGGTTCAGGTCCAGGTCATCTTGGTCTTTTCGGTTTCAATCCAGTAGATGTAGTTATAGGAAGGGGAATACTGGAGGCACTTGGTGCCGGTTTCCTGCTTAAGAAAGGTGATATTGCATCGAGAATCAATTTTGCAACAATAAACAAAGATGGAGTTATTACTGACAGGCGTGCAGGAAGAATATCCACAGAGGAATGCATAAGACTTGTAGAGAAACTTTCGTCAATAAAAGTAGAAGGAGTTGAAATCCTGGTCAAGGCAGTGAAAGAGCACAGGGCAATGGTTGTATTCAGGGGTGAAGGGCTTGGGGGCTCCATAATAGATACTGATCCACAGGTGACTGGCAAGAAACCGCTTCCTGCAGTATCAACAGATGAGACTGACAAGGCTTCAATTCATACTGCAGGACTGGTAAACAAGTTCATAGGGAAAGCAAGTGAAGTTCTGTCAGATGAACCCAAAGCTAATGCCATATTGATGAGGGGATTTGATGCATATCATCCACTTCCAACTTTCATGGAAACATACAAAATGAGAAGTGCAGCAATTGCAGTTTATCCCATGTACAGGGGACTGGCATCACTTACTGGCATGGAGTTGCTTGAAATTGCTGGAGAAACTGTTTCAGCAGAGATTGATACTCTTCAGAAGCATTATGAAGATTATGATTTCTTTTTCATACATATAAAAAAGACAGACAGTTATGGCGAGGATGGGAATTTTGATGCAAAAGTGCATGTAATTGAGGAAGTTGATACAGTAATACCAAGAATAGCTGCCCTTAAACCCGCTGTGATACTGGTTACTGCGGATCATTCTACCCCATGCATTATGGAAAGCCACAGTTTTCATCCGGTCCCAACTCTTATAAACGGGAAGCTTGTCAGAGTTGATGACCAGAAAGTATTCACTGAAAAAGCATGCGAACATGGAGGAATGGGGCAAATGCCATCTGAGATGCTTATAGGTCTAGCAATGGCACATGCTGGAAGGCTTCTCAAGTTCGGAGCTTGATGACAAAAGCTGCATTCATTGACAGAGACGGGACAGTAAATATTGATTTCGGATACATTTCAAGTCCCGATATGGTCGTTCTCATGCCTGATGCTGCAAAAGGACTAAAGAGACTTCATGACAAAGGTTACCTTATTATAATAGTCAGCAATCAAAGTGGTGTTGCAAGAGGCTATTTCACTGAAGAGGATGTAGTAAGGGTAAACTTGAGGATACTTGAGCTTGTCAGACTTGAAGGTGCAGATATAGACGGGTTTTATTTCTGTCCTCATCATCCCCAGGAAGGCTTCTTCCCTTATCTCAAGGATTGCAAGTGCAGGAAACCGAAACCTGGTCTTGTGAAACGAGCAGTTAGGGACTTTGACATAAATTTGAAGAGAAGCATTGTAATAGGCGACAAGGAAAGTGATATCAAGCTTGCATTGAACCTGAATATTCTTGGCATACTGCTTGGGGACGAATTATGCAACTCTGAAGGAGAGGGTAAGAACTGGATAAGGCTTCATGACTGGAATGAATTAGATATGAACAGGATAGAGATATTGAAGGAAGAATTAACGTAGCAAGGGGGTTTAGCCCCTTACTAGCATAAATTAAAACTGTGAATCCCTGACTATTGAAGTATCAGTAGCAATTAATTCTAACCTGTTGCAGTTAGTTCTCCCATTCAATGGATAGCAAGGGGGTTTAGCCCCTTGATTAATCCTCAATCTGCTAGAATAAAAAACAAGTAATCTCAGTTTTCTCTTGCAATATTTCAAGCATTATTAGCATATATGCATTAAAAAGAGAAACATGAACTTTATAGACAGGACAAAATTTATACATAATGCGCTTTTCACGAAGAATGTCTCATATCTGATATTCTTCGTAACCTCGCGCTGCAATGCAAGATGCCATCACTGCTTTTACTGGAACAGACTCAATAATGGTGAAGAAGAACTCAATCTTTCCCAGATAGAGCAGATGTGCAGCAAATACAAGTATTTCCAGTATGTCACCCTTACCGGGGGAGAACCATTCCTTAGAAATGATCTGCCTGAAATAGTTTCTGCATTCCATAAATTGTCAGGCACTAGACTGTTTGTAATTCCTACAAATGGCACTTTAAGAGACAGGATGTTCGATAATATAGAGAAAATGGTGAAAAAGAGAAAGAATATCTTCATAAAATTCCAGTTTTCAGTGGATGGAGTGGGAACGGATCATGACGAACTTCGGGGTATTCCAAATCTCTATGAGGATTTGTTCATGCTGTTCAGAGACCTGCGAACAATGCAGATAAAGTATCCAAGGTTCTCTCTTGATATAACAACTGCAATGACAAGCAGCAACAAGCACAAGATGGAGAAAATTATTGATGCTGTTGACAAGGACTTCAAGCCAGATAACCACAATATCGCTCTTGCAAGGCTGGATAGCAGGACACCAGAAGTAGCTGATGTTTCTGTGCACGAATACCTTGCTGCAGTTGATTATCTCTTGAAGAAGAGAAAACCGAAGGAGAGAAAACCATTTTCAGGAGTAATCAGGGCAATGTACAGTCTCAATACAAAAATTGTTGCAGAAAGCAGGGAAGCAAACAAAATGGCTATCCCATGCGTCTGCGGAGAGAAAATGATAATAATAAGGGAGAACGGGGCTGTTCTTCCTTGTGAACTTCGTCCACCGGAAATGGGAAACTTGAAGGATTATGACATGGATCTCGGGAAGCTGCTTCAAAGCGAACAGGCTCAGGGGATTTCAGACAGGATAAAGAAGGGATATTGCCCTCCATGTTCGTGGGAATGCGCTATTTTTGCAAATGTTCTCATGAATCCGAAACTTTATAAGAGACTATTGAAACCTGTCTACAGGGAATATTTCAATGCCTGAAAAACCGGCTCTGGTTTCAATTGTAATTCCGATGTATAATGCAGAGAAGACAATGAAACTGTGTCTTGATGCAGTTTTCAAGCAAGATTATCCAGAATTCGAAGTTATTGTTGTGGATGACTGCTCGAAGGATAATTCTTTAGAAATTGTCCAGAATTATAATGCAAGATACATCAAGATGCCTGAAAACAGAGGTCCTGCAGAGGCAAGACAGGAAGGAGCAAGGAATGCAAATGGGGAGATAATTGCATTCACTGATTCAGATTGTGTACCTCATCCTGACTGGCTTTCATTTCTTGTGAGTAAGCTCAGCAGAGATTATGGTGGAGTTGGCGGTATTTATGAACCATATGACATGAAAAACTGCATAAACCGATTCGCAATAGGAGACCAGTTCTACCTCTGGTTCAAGAATCAGATAAGGGATGCTTCGGTTCTTGCAACAGGTAACTGCATTTACTGGAAAGATGTGCTTCTGGACAGAAAGGCTCCTGAGTCCATAATAATGCAGGGAATTGCAAGCGGTGATGATACGTTGATGTCACTTGAGATAACCAGAAAGCACAGGATAAAGGTTTTCGAGGAAAGCAGAATGCCGCATATAGACAGGACGAATTTCAGAGACCTCATGATACAGAAGGCAAGAAGGGGCACTTCAAGAGCGATAATATCACTGCTTTTCCCCAGGGACAAGGTCATGAAGACAAAGGATATAAATATGCCTGAGGTTGCCCTCAATCTTCTTATGACGATGCTTCTTATTCCATCATTCATAATGCTGATAGTGTTTTTACCAAAACTGGCATTCATACCGTTTCTTGCATATTTCATTTTGAATATCAGTTATTTCATATTCTGGATAAAAAGAGAAAAAGGCATAATATTCCCGTTATTTGCAATGCTTATGCAGATTGCAAGGAATTTCGCATTCATTTATGGTGGAATTAGAGGTGTTTTCCATGCTTTCACAAGAAGAAAAAGAATGCTGGAAGGAAGGGAATTCCTGAAATGACATGAAATTTTGGATTGACAAAAGATAATCCTATTTGCTTTCACCTTCATGTAATTAAAAGGAGAAATGTTGAAGAGATATACGAAACCGGTAATAAGAAGCGAAAAAGCTTTCGAGAAAACTGCTCTTACCTGCGCTGATTATTCATATTATGCAAAAGCTGAAGAAGATTGCTATGACGAATATCTCGGACAGGGCAAGCTTGTCTGGGCTTGTGTCAAGACATTAAGCTAGCTTCCAAGTTTCTCCTGAAGCTTTAGCAGCAAGACAGCAGATTTACGCGGATTATCTGTAACATAAAGCATAAGAGCTTCCCTGTCTATTTTTCCTGAAATCTCATCAAGAGCATCCTGTTCTTTCTTGTATACAGTAATTTTAGATGAGTTTTTTTCGTAAAGCGATGTATACCATTCGCTTTCTTCTATATCTCCAAAAAGCAGAATTCTATCAAACAACAAAACAGCTTTTCTTGAAATGCTGTCTATAAAACTGCTGTTGATTTGAGGCTTCAATGGAGCGAGAAGCATCTTGTTCTTTGTGAATTGTCTTGATATGAAATTGAAAACATATTCCATTGAAATTTCTGTTATTGCCCTGTCAAAAAATATCTCAAGCCCGTCTATCTTGAGATAGTTTAAAAGACCCGGGATATCATTTATTGAAGGATAGAAGCTAACCATTCCGAAATGAAGATCTGCAGGCTTCCAGACTCTTCCTTTTCCAGTCTTGTATCTCCCCTCGCTTATCCTTCCAAGTGCAAGTACTGAAGCGGCTGCAGCAAGCGAGTTGTATATCTGCCATGAGGCTTTCCCCGAATGCGTGAAGGGGAGCTCGTATATCCTTGCAAGCGGGATAGTTGAATCATTTCCCTGTCTGACTATTATCTCCCCGTTTTTGTATAAAACCAGTGTTCCATCCTTGTCAAGATGCTCCTTCAATACAGGATTATCTTCATTAGACGAGAAATATATTATCTCATTTCTTATCTCTTTCGCGAAAGAGCTTACAAGGTCATCATCTGCATTAAGTACTGCTATTCCCCAATCTTCTGTCTGCCTGATGACAAGCTTCTTGAGATATTCTGTCCTTTCACTGTTTCTGTCATTATACTCATCATGAAGATTGAGAAGAACTGAAACATCAGCTTTCTGATAACCAAGCCCTTCATCTTCAATTGACTCATGGGATACCTCTATTATAGCACAACCTGCCTCTGGATCCCGAAGAAGAGTCTGTGCACCATTAGCATTAGAGCTGTCTCCCTCTTTTATCTTCGTTGTTCCCATGAAAATTCCCTCTGAAGATGCAAGTCCTACATCTTCTCCGAGACTTGTCAATATATGAGTAATCATGTGGCTTGTAGATGTCTTGCCTGAGGTTCCTGCAACAGCAATAAGCGGGATCCATGCATTACTGCCTTCAGGGAAAAGCATATCTATGACAGATTTTGCTACATTCTTGCCCTGTCCTTCTGCTGGATTGATGTGAGGTCTGAAGTCAGGAGAAGTTGAGACCCCCAGTATTTTTCCTCCAGTTTCCTTGAAGAATTCCCTGATTGAAGGTGCAACAACATCAACACCTGCAATGTCCAGTCCAACAATTTTTACCGCACGTTCAACGAAATAGCAATTAGATTGATGAACCATTTTGGTAACATCAACAGAATAACCTCCCAATGCAGGTGAACAGCTTATCTGAAGTGATACCTGTTCTCCCTGTTTCAGTATTGTGTCAGTCCTGTAACCTCTTGATTTCAAAAGGAAATCAGACTCGTTATCAAGTACTATCTTGCCAAGAGGTTTGTCACCACTTCCGCGTCTGGGATTCTTGTTTTCAATATCAGCAAGCTGAGAGATTGTATGTTCTCCATCTCCTATTACGGAAGCAGGTGTTCTTCTTGCAACAGCAGCAGTTTTCCCGTTTATCACAAGAAACCTGTAAGTAAATCCTTCTATGTATTCCTCCAAAATCACAAGCTCAGTAAAGCTTCTTGCCCTGTAATATGCACTCTTAAGCTCCTCCTCATTTCTTACATTAAGTGTTATTCCCTTTCCTTTCTGTCCCAGATATGGTTTTACAACAAGCGGGAAGCCTATGGTTTCTGCTATTTTTATTGCCTCATCAACATTTTCTGTAACTCTCGTCTGAATAATGGGTATCCCAGACTTATCCAGAATTGATTGCACAAGCGATGGTATCTCTGCAGTATCCACTGCGATTATATTCGTCATGTCAGTAGCAGTAGCCCTTATTCTTCTTGCGAACTTGCCTGCACCGAGCTGGACAAGCGATTTTTTGTCCAGTCTGATCACAGGGATTCCGCTCCTTTTTGCTTCAGCAACTATTGCAGATGTAGAAGGACCTAAAGTGAATTCCTCTTTTATCTCTGTTATCTCATTTATAATCGTTTCTAAATCAGGTTTTTCAATTATCTTGCGTTCAATTCCTTCAGGCATATTTTCAAGGCTATGAAGTATATACTCCACAATATAAACAGCTTTTTTGCCTGCATAAATGCCTGACTCATCATCAATATATCTATAGACAACGTGAAAAATGGAAGGTTCTTCATGAATTCTTGTTTTTCCTGCACCAACCTCTATGCCAGCCATATTCTGAAGTTCTATTGCCACATGTTCTATTATATGAGCGAATCCGGTTCCCTCATCTATCCTTGCAAGCAATCCTCCCTTCATTCCCTCACTGCAATGATGTTCGGATAGTGTTGGCAGCATTTCCTTTAGTTTAAGAGTGAATTCCTTGAAATCAGAACTGTTATATCTGCACCATTCACCTATATCCAGTGTCATCATTATTACAGGCTCCTCGAAATAGTAATTGGCTCCCTGAAGTGCCTTGATCCCGATAATATTCATGAATTTCCTTTCATTTGACAAGAACAGTTCCTTTATGCCTTGTTAAAAAGACAAGAGGAAAGTTGAAAATCATGCAGTATTATGAAATAATAAAGCAGGATGCAGCAATCAATCATATTTGTGAATGATGTGAAGTCATGAGTACTTATTTTTTGCATGATCATCATAATCAGGCAGTGCTTAATGATAATGAATACTGGAAAGACAGATTGAAAGGCTTTGAATATGATGGAATGGATTAAGGCAGAAAGAAACTGAGATAGCACATTATCATTTTGCAAAGCGATCTTCTAACTGGAAAGACCTGTCTAAAATCCTTGACTTAATTGCAGCTGATTCAAGGTGATATTCTGAAAAACAAAAGCCACTGTTTTTAACTTCCATAAGATGAATGGCTGAAAATGAATAATAGAGATCTCTCTGATAACAATAACAAGGCATATCTGAATCTTTACAGATTATCAAGTGAGATATTGAGATATGCAAATCTGGGAACACCAAGAATTGATTTTTTGAAAGTGATTTCGAGAAAGATTATCGATTTTACAGGCTGTTTCCTGCTTGAAATAAGGGTATCCCAGGGAAAGAAAGCATATATTTTCAAGATAGAAAAAAGCGATTCTTTCTCATTTTCATTTAATGAATTCGAAAGCATGAGAATAGATTCAAAGCAATATTTTCCCTGCATAACTTTCTTGAAGGACAAGGAGGAATTCTATAAAGATCTTGTCTTAAGGAAATTGAAACTTAACAGAAAGAATATATCTGAAAAGGGAACTTTTTTCATAGAAGATATTTCTTCATGCATTAAAGATATAAGGAAAACATATTCAGGCTTTGAAGTAAATCAGGATAGTGAATCATGCATTTTCATTCCATTTCTTATAGATAAAAGAGATGTTGGCATCCTTAGCCTTTTTTCAAGACAGAAAGACTTTTTCAGGAAGAAAAGCATAAGATTTTATGAGGATTTTGCAGAATCCATGGGTTTCTCCATATCTGACAGACGAGCCCAATCAGCACTGAGAGAAAGAATAAAGGAACTTGCATGCTTGTATAGTATAGATGAAATAATGAAAAAAGATGATATGAACCTAAGGAACAAACTAGTGAAAACTGTTGACAAGATCTCTTCTGCATTTCAATTTCCAGAAAACCTTTCTGCCAGAATTGTAATAGATGATTATTCAGTAAAATCAAGGGAATTCACTGAAAGTGAAATAAAGCTGAGGTCTGATATCAGCATCAAGAGACAGAAAAAAGGATATGTAGAGGTTTTCTACAATAACAAGGAGAATCTTGAAGGTGATTTCTTTCTTGAGGAAGAGAAACATCTACTTAATACTATATCGAGGGCAATATCTATAGAGTTTGAGAAAAAACAAGCTGAAAATGAAAAAGATGTTCTCTATAAGCAACTATTGCATGCTGACAGACTTGCAACATTAGGTCAACTTGCATCAGGTGTTGCTCATGAAATCAACGAGCCATTAGGAAACATACTTGGATTTGCCCAGCTCGCAATGAAATGTCCTTATCTTCCTGAACAAGCTTCGCAAGATATTAAAAAGATAATAAATTCCTCTCTTCATGCAAGAGAAATTGTCAAAAAACTGCTTATTTTCGCAAGGCAGGTACCTATTGTTAAAAAAGAAATGAATCTTAACCAGATCATAGAAGATAACCTGTTTTTTATAGAGTCAAGATGCAGCAAGGAAGGAATTAAACTGGAAAAAAGCCTTTCAAGAAATCTTCCGGATGTTGTAGTGGATCCTTCACAGATGAGTCAGGTAATAGTAAACCTGCTTGTAAATTCTATACAGGCAATGCCTGGTGGAGGCAAGATATCTATTTCAACAAGACCATTCAAGGATAAGGTTCTTCTAAGTATAAGGGATACTGGTACAGGGATGACATCAGAAATACAGAAACAGATTTTTGTTCCTTTTTTCACAACAAAGGAAACTGGGCAGGGAACCGGTTTAGGTTTATCAGTTGTTCATGGAATAATTACGAATCATGATGGTGTAATAAAAGTTATTTCCAAAATTGGTTCAGGGACAGAGTTCAAGATTTTATTGCCAAAGAAGGAAGATTGATTATGGGTGCTATAGGTAAAAAACAGAAAATACTCATAGTGGATGATGCTCAAGATACACTTGAAGTGATAAGAAGGAATCTGGTATCCAAGGGTTATGAGATTCATACTGCTCAATCAGTAAATCAAGCAATAGAAGTTATGAATAATATACGCATTGATCTTGTAATAACTGATTTGAAGATGCCAGGGGTAGGAGGAATTGAGCTGGTAAGGTTCGTAGAAGAGAATTACAAAGATACTGAGATAATGGTTATTACAGGCTATGCTAGTATAGAAAGTGCAGTAAAAGCAGTGAAGATAGGAGCAGAGGATTATCTTGCAAAACCATTTACTGATGAGGAATTATTTCTCTCAGTAAGGCAGGCTCTTGAAAAACTCAGTATGAGAAGAAAAGTGAATAATCTGAAAGCTGACTATACACCGCTTAACGGGATAATAGGAAATTCTGAAATCATGCTGAATGTCCTGAATAATGTAAGAAAAGCTGCAATGACTCAGGCAACCGTAATAATAACAGGTGAAAGCGGGACAGGCAAGGAACTTATAGCGAGAGCCATTCACTATAACAGTCAGAGAAGCTCATCACCTTTTGTTCCGGTTAATTGTGGTGCAATTCCTGAAGAATTGCTTGAAAGTGAGTTGTTTGGTTATATGAAGGGAGCATTTACTGGAGCAAAAGAGACAAGAGCAGGATTCTTCCAGACAGCAGATGGAGGAACAATATTTCTTGATGAAATAGCGGAAACAAGTTTGTCAATGCAGGTTAAATTACTTAGAGTTTTGCAGGACAAGGAAATTTACATGGTTGGATCAAGAGTTCCCCGGAAAGTTGATATAAGAATTATTGCAGCTACCAATAAGGACCTTCTGAAACTTGTAAAGAAGGAAATGTTCAGGGAAGATTTATTTTACAGATTGAACGTTATTTCAATTGAACTTCCTGCATTAAAGGAAAGAGGGGATGATCTTTTGCTTCTAATCAATTTTTTCGTAAAAAAATATTCAAAGGAAGCAGGGAAAGAAAGTATAGTTATATCAGATAATGCCTTGACAATTCTCAAGGAATATTCATGGCCAGGAAATGTAAGAGAACTTGAGAATATAATTCAGAGGCTTGTAGTAATGACTGATACAGACAAGATTGAAGTAACTGATTTACCTATCCATATGCGCTACTGCCTTGAGTTCAAGTCATCTTGTGAAAAAACCCTTAAGGAAGTTGAAAGAGAATATATATTGAATGTATTATCTACTACAAACAACAATAAAACCAAAGCTTCAAGGATACTGGGAATAGACAGGAAAACTCTCAAGGAGAAGTTGAAGGAAATTGACGAGAATAAAATAGATTAATTGATTATTTTCTCCTCACTGGTTCAAAATTCCCCAATATCCTCTCTGCAATGAAAACTCCCCTTTTTCATAATTATATGCATGTCAATAACTTAAAAATTAAAAGTATGTTGGCATACTTTTTGCTCTATTATTTATTGAATAATGAAAGGAGTTCAAATGTTAAACTTGAGAGACATGAAAAGGAAAAAGGTAGACTTGATTGCAAAGCCAAAGGATAAAAAAGGATTATGTTCCACATGCAAAAGATTAAATGAATGCACATATCCAAAAAGCAAGCCAATCATAGAATGTGATGAATTTGAAGGCATTGAATTTACAAGCATCGAAACTGTAAAAGAGGAAAAAGAAACAAGCAAATTCAATTATGCTGATCCAGCATACAAAGGTTTATGCAAAACCTGTTCAATCAGGGAAGATTGCACTTTTCCAAAACCGGAAAGTGGAGTCTGGCATTGTGAAGAATACAAGTAAAAATTTTCTCGTTGCACTACTGAGTGTAACAAGGAGGAATAAAATGGAAACGAGTTTGTACGAGAATGTGGGAAGGCAGTTTGGAAAAGCTGCTGATATGATGGGACTTGATGAGAACATAAAAGCAATATTGTCACAGACTACCAATGAATTCGTTGTCAATTTTCCTGTGAAAATGGATGACGGGAGAATTGAGGTTTTCACTGGTTACAGAGTGCAGCATAACAATGCCCTGGGTCCTTATAAAGGTGGATTGCGTTTTCATCCTGCTGTTGATCTTGATGAAGTAAGGGCACTTGCTACATGGATGACATGGAAATCTGCCATTACTGGAATACCATATGGTGGAGCAAAAGGAGGTATTGCTTTTGACCCGACACAGTATTCAAAAACCGAGATAGAGAGAATAAGCAGACGTTTTACTTATGCTCTGGGAAATAATATAGGTCCGGAATATGATATACCAGCTCCAGATGTCAATACCAATCCCCAGATAATGGCATGGATACTTGATACTTATCTTTCTACTGTTCCAGCTTCCATAAGGCAGGCCTCCATTCATGTTGTAACAGGAAAACCTATAGAAGCAGGAGGAAGCAAGGGAAGAGACAAGGCAACTGGTCAGGGTGTAGTCTATATGATTGAAAAATGGGCTACAGACAAGAAGTTCGATTTATCAAAAGCGACTTATATTGTTCAGGGATTTGGTAATGTAGGTTCATGGACTGCAAGATTGCTGAAAGGTTATGGAGCAAAACTTATTGCTGTAGAGGATGTTACTGGTTCTATAGCCAATCTTGAAGGAATAGATCCAGATAATCTTGCAGTTTTTGTAAGCAAGGAAAATGGAGTGAAAAATTATCCTAAAGCTGATTCAATAAAAAGTGATCAGTTCTTGAAAATTAATGCTGATATCTTCATTCCAGCAGCACTTGAAAATCAGATAAATGCAGAAACTGCTCCATTGATTAATGTAAAGCTTGTAGCAGAAGGAGCAAATGGACCTACTTCTCCAGAAGGAGATGAGATACTTTTCAAGAGAGGTATTGATATAATTCCAGATATTTTGTGCAATTCCGGAGGAGTAGTTGTAAGCTATTTTGAATGGTTGCAGAACAAGAGAAGTGAATTCTGGGATCTTGATGAAGTGGATCATAAGCTATACAGGAAACTATCTGATGCTTATGACAAAGTAAGAGATGTATCCAGGGAGTTCAATACTGACTGGCGAACAGCAGCTTACATTGTTGCCTTGAGAGCATTGGAAAATGTTTACAAGAGAAGAGGAATATTTCCATAGAGACAATTCAGCCATTGTCTTTAAGAAAGGATTCAGTAAAACTGAATCCTTTTTATTTGAAGCAAGTCTCCTGGTAGAAATAAGAAATCTGATTTCCTGCCAGGTAAAAGTAGTTTTCCAATTGGATTAGCTGAACTTCATAAACTTTTTTTATCAATATTATCTATGTTTTAAGACCGTTTAGCATCAATTGATTATACTTTTCTTCGCCATGCATCTTTATTGTTTCTATTTTTTCATGAAGTGATTTTATAACGAAATTATTCTGCTTGGAAAAATGCAGATACATTGCAGCAAGATTGACTGAGACTTCAACAGCTTTTGGATTTTTCAAGATCACTTTCAAGAGTGTGTTCCAGTACAGCAATCTGGTTTTCCTGTTCAGTCCAATGCTTGTGCATACTCTTAAAAATCCCAAAGCCAGTTTCATCAATTTAAGAAATCCTGGTTTATTTTTATAGGTTGGCTTGATATTAAGTGCAGTTTTATAAATCCTTTTGTAATACATTACAGGATCATATATCTTTTTAAGTATGTCTATGTGATCATTTATTATATTGATACGGGATCTTGAAGTAATGAAGTTAAGACCACTAGTTATCTGATCAATATCCACAGAAGAATCTTCAATTTTCAGTGAATTATTGAAAAGTCTTCCCTCTTTTCTTAATCTTCTTGTTAGCTGCGTGTTAGGAAGAGCATATAATGTACCAACCATTGCCATGCATATACCACTATCCTGTATAAGATCTATCATATTATCTGCTATATTACTTGATTCATTGTCAAAACCGAGTATAAAACCACCATTAACAACCATTCCATGAGATGATAAAATCCTTACAGCATCTTTAACTGATACTTCTACATTCTGTTTCTTTTGGGCTTTTTCAAGAACTTCATTATCAGGACTTTCTATGCCAATAAAGACATATCTGAAATCGCTTTTTTCCATAAGTTCCAGCAGTTTTTCTTCTTTTGCAAGGTTGATTGATGCTTCAGTACTGAAATAAAAAGGATAATCATGCTCTTTAGACCATTTTGCTATTTCATCAAGCACTTCCATAACCTTGCATTTGTTACCTATGAAATTGTCATCCACAAAATCAATATGTCCCCTGTAACCAAGATTATATAATGAGTTAAGCTCGCTTACAATCTGCTTACAGGTTTTAGCTCTAGGCTTCCTTCCCAGCATTTCGATGATATCACAGAATTCGCAATTATAAGGACATCCTCGTGAATACTGAATTCCGATGTGCAGATAGTTCCTGAAATCTATAAGGTCATATCTTGGAATTACTGACTTTTCCATATCTGATTTACGGTCAGGAAAATATACTCCACTTTCCCGGTTTCTGGATAAATCATTCAGAAAGGCTTCTATTGTAACTTCTGCTTCACCAAGTACCAAAAAGTCAGCTTTTCCATATATATCAGGCTGGGAACTTGGATCAGGTCCCCCAACGACAACAGGTTTTCTCATTTCTTTAGCAATATCTATAATTCTGAGTATTGAAGTTTGTTGTGGCAGCATGCCACCTGTGAGTATTATATCTGCCCAGTCAAGTTCTTCATCCTTGATATCCGAAACATTTTCGTCAATAAGCTTGAATTCCCAACTTTGTGGTAGAAGTGCCGCCACAGTAAGCAATCCTAATGGTGCAGCTGGATATTTTGCCCCGGTTAGTTTACAGACTTCAGTATAATTCCAGAAGCTGTTATTTGAAAATTTAGGCTGAATCAGCATGCATTTGACTTTTTTATTTAACATATTCTTCTCTTTTTTTAATAAGGCTCAGGTAAACTGCTCCCAGAATTAGTAAAAGTGTCTAAGGTGTTAAATTGCTTGTATAAAAAGTCAAGAAGTTTAGAGAATAAGTTTAATCTAGCCCCTATATATGAGGAGATGATATATGAAGAAGAGATGTTGATAGAAGTACTGATGAGAAGTTTTTTCTGGGTAACTCCAGGGAAAATATTTCTTTTACACTTTCTTCTGGTCCATCATGTCTAGGGGCTAGATTAAAAAGAGAATAAAAAATCCTTGACAATCTATTTTTTTTTTTTTTTTT
>JAFGND010000066.1 GCA_016927185.1 Candidatus Coatesiibacteriota bacterium | reverse complement strand
TTGTCTGATAATCTCCAAGTCCATCCATTGAGAAGCAGAAAGAATAAAGATATCTGGCTGCTTTTTCTACATGTTCCTGCTTAACCATCCCGTTAGTAGTAAGCATTATGAATATGTTAGGAAGTGCCTTAACTATCTGCTCTATGTAGTCGGATATTTTCGGAACAATGAATGGTTCTCCCCCCAATATGGAAAGAGAAGCTGGTTTCAGCTCAATAATCTTCCTTGCTCCTCTTTCTGCATCTTCCCACAGCATCGGGAGTGGATTGCTGTTACAGTAGAAGCATTTCAGATTGCATTTATATGTTGGAAACCATGAAACTTCCCATGGTATGAAATAACGCTTTTTGAGAAGCCTTTTTCTAAGATGATCATTGAATTTTTCAAGAATTCTCTGTCTCAAGGCTGGTTTGTATCCCAGGAAAAGTACTTGAAGAGCCATGAAGAAGAGCCATGAAGAAGAGCCATGAAGAAGAGCCATTTTTCTCCTTATAAATAAAATAGACAAATGTTAATTGCTTGAATTCAGTTTTTTTTGTAAAGCAAAATATATGATTAACATATAAAATCCAGAGGCAAGGTTTTAGTCTTGACATATTAAACTTATAAAAAATCCCTGAAATGAAAATAAAGAAAGGGTATTTATGTTTCTTGAAGAACTTGCTGAAATACTTGGCGCAGAAGTCAGGGGAGAGGGAAATATTATTGTTTCAGGAGTCGGTGATTTAAGCAATGCAGAGAGTTCTGATGTAATTTATGTTTTGACTAGACATAATCTGGAGAAGGCAAAAGAGACAAATGCATCTGCGTTCATAATAAAAGCTGAACTTGCTGAACTCGCCGACAGACCAGCACTTATTGTGAAGGATCCGAAGCTTGCTTTCCTGAAATGCCTGGAAATATTCTATCCAGGGGAAGTATTTGAGCCAGATATTAGCAAGGGTGCATTTATAAACGAAACAGCAAGAATAGGGAACAATGTCACGATAATGACTAATTCTGTTATCATGAAGGATGCATATATAGAAGACAATGTTATTATTTATCCCAATGTAGTTATAGAGCCATCTGCAGTAATAGGGAAAGGCACAAAGATATATCCTAATGTTGTAATTGGTGAAAGATGCATAATAGGTGAGGATAATATAATCTATGCAGGTGCAATAATAGGAAGCGATGGATTCGGTTATCATGATGCAGAAGGAAAGAGATACAAGATCCCGCAGGTTGGAATAGTAAGGACCGGAAAAAGGGTTGAAATAGGGGCAGGAACAACAGTTGACAGAGCTACACTTGGGGAGACTTTCATAGATGATGACACAAAGATAGATAATTTATGTCAGATTGCACACAATTGCAGACTTGGAAAACGCTGCTATTTGTCAGCACAGGTTGGTCTTGCCGGTTCATGCAATGTAGGGGATGATGTTATAATGGCAGGACAGGTTGGTCTTGCGGATCATATAAATATCGGAAACAAGGTGGTAATTTTAGCCCAGTCAGGAGTTCCAAATGATGTCAAGGATGGGGAGCAGATTTTCGGTTATCCTGCAAGACCCATAAGGGAATCCCACAGAATTAATGCAGCATTATCACAACTTCCTGAACTTGCAAAAAAGGTCGCTAATATGGAGAAGGAACTGAATAAGGGATCAGAACCTGAAACCTAATCCGCAACCTACCTGCAATAAATTGGCTTTTGTCTTGAATTCCTCTGTTACAGTATACCTGTTAGCTGCAGTAAATGATCTGGTTGTTGTCGAACCGCTTATGCAAAGGAAATCATACTTCAAGGATGGCATGATTACCATCTTGCTTCCAGAAATAGGAATATTTATCCCACCAGAGAAACCGAGAAGCAGGAATGTCTTTGATTCATCATCAGTTTCCTCTATCTTGCCATTCAGAAGATCAATTCCAGCCCCGAACCATGGGAAAACAGATCCTGCATTGATTGTATAATTGACTATTCCCCCAACTGCGAGATTAGTCTCGTCATGCAGAAGTATTGATAGATGGGCTTTTGCCCCGATTCCCTGTCTCAATCCTCCATAAATGAACTCTCCACCAATGTACATATCACTCTTGCTAGTGTCACCACTGTAATCTGTCCATTTTCTCTCATTTTCAGGAGTACCGTCCTGATAGGTGAATGTATGAGTTAATGTCCATTTAGTTTGTGCTATCCCTATTGAAGGACCGAACAGGATGTCACTAGATGAATAACTTGAAGTATATCTGGAAGTACCGCTGGAGGTATTGGAACTTTTCTTCAGGGCTGCTCCACATTCAGTACAGAAGCTACTGTCATCAGGATTTTCATGTCCGCAATTTGGACATTTTATAGCAAGAAGTGATGTGAAAAACAAAATTATTATTATGAAAACCGGAATATATCTTGGCATAATAGCTCCTTTCTAATATGACCTGAATATGGATAACCACTCAGGAAGAATGCCTTCTTTAGCCATATTTGCCTTTCCAATTGCATCACTCAAATTTTTCAAATTGCATTCATCAGGTCCTGAAATAATTGCTGAAGGCAAAACAACAGCTGGCATATCTCCTGTTTTATGGTTAAATCTCTTCTCCCTTTGAAGTAAAATTAGATAATCTTCTTTTTTGTCAATATTATAATATGAAATATTAAGCTGGTTACCTTGTTTTATTGCTGGCAGAATGTTCTTGAGAAAGCTCCTGCAATGAGGGCAGTTTTCTGAATAGAAAACTTCCATGCAGATCTGTCCTGGCTTCCAGTCTTCTTTTTCCACAAGCCTGCTGTTTTCAAGAGAGGGATTCCTTTCAGGTGGCTTGCTGTAATATCTTATTATCTGATCAGCAGTATTATCAGGTGCAATATGACCTAGATAATATATCTGTGGAATGAAACTCTGGACTGCACCTTTGTCAATGAATACATTGAGAAGGCAAAGTTGCTGGGTATAAGGGAGTTCTAGTACCATTGATTTCATAGGATAGACTATCCTGCTGTTATGATTCTTGTCCTTGCCACCAACAAGTATTATCTTGAATTGAGGGAATTTCTTCGCTATATCAATAGCTTCCGAGAAATATCCATAATAAAGCAGTATCATTATATCTGTCTTGTCCTTCAAAAGATCGAGTACGCTTTTCATCTGCAAATCCATGATGCCCATCTTCAGATCATGCAGCTTGAGAAATTCGCTGTTGAATCTTGATGCGTCTGACATGCCTACAATACCTATTCTTAAATCACCTTTTTTCACTATTGTCCAGGGCAGATATAATGGATAGTTTTTAGAAAGCGAAGCTATATTTATGGAAAGCATGGGAGTTTTGAGATGAGGTGAGAACCTGTCTATCCATGAAGGAGCATCCTTTATCTCGTTTTCACCGATGTTCATGGCATCGTATTCCATGTATTCCATCATTTTCAATGCAGACATGTCAAGATCATCAGTGTTAGGTTTTCCGCTTAAGAAATTTCCCAGATCAACAACCAGCAAGGAATTATTTCTCTTTTTTATCTCATAAATTATATTTGCAAGCTGAGCCATTCCTCCCAGACCTTTGCAGCTGCAACTTGAATCACCGTAAGGTCCATAAATGCAATAACTTATAGCGATATTCAAGACCTGTTCGGAATTCAGGATTACTGGACATAAAAGAAATAAAACCATAAATAATCGCATCTTTATCTCCTATTGCTGTATTCTTTTTCTTATCTCTTCTTTGAGTTTTTCAAGATTTACTTCCTTCTCACCATGTATGTAACCATCCCGGAAAGTGAAAGCAGGGATATCCAGCCTCTTTACCCTGAGTTCCTGTTCTTCATAAACTAGCTTCTTGTAATCTGAAGTATTGCTTATGTCATAGAACAATATGCAAAGTGGGAATTCCCTGATAATCTCCGGGATTATTTTATCAGTCACTTCCATGCAGTATTTGCAAGTTCTTGAATAGAAATATCTTATTAGTATCTTTTCTCCCTTTTTTTCAGAACAGCTTTTTTTCCTTCCACTATCAATCTCTATAGCATCAGCCTTCTTTAATGCCTTTTCATAAAGCTCTTTTGCCTCGCTTTTTATCTCAAGATTCCTGTAAACAGGAACGAATTTCTGATTGAATTCAGTAAATCCCTTATTCTTCTCTGCATTCGTCTTTATGAATCCAAAACCCTCACCTGAACCATAAGATACAAGATATCCATTGCTTTCCAGTGCAATAGGTTTCTCGAATGGAGCAGTTGTAAAAGATTCTATTACCAGATTTATATCCCTGAATTGTTCGCCAAGTGCAATAGAGAAAGAAATATCAGACTGGGTAAGAAGTATAATGAAATCAGCCTTCTGCCTGAGTTCCTGAATAAGCGGTTTAAGCGCATTTGCAGGATCATCAAGATAGAATTTATCAAGAAGCTTATTACCAAGTGAAGGTTCTATTATACTCAGTATTGCAATCCTTGAACCTTTCCTCTCTGTGATTATAAACTGCCTTGTAACGGGCTTCCTGTCTTCCTTTCTCAAGAGATTACTCGCAATCACGGGGAATTCCTTGTTCTCTATAAGTGAAATCAGGTTTTCCTCCCCAAGTTTAAGCTCGCTTACTCCCAGTCCAATTGCATCATATTTCATTAAGGAATAGAAGGGAAGCACGAAGGAATTGTCGTTCATGTTATCCCTTGAACCATTGCTCCATCCACCAGCATCAAGAAGCAGCAAATCTGGGTATTCATTCCTCTGCTTGTCTATATAAGTTACCCTGTGTATCAATCCACCCAGAGAATCTTCTGGACAGTGGCAATCAGTAAGGATTGCAGAAACATGATCCGAATATAATATCTCAAGCTGAGTTGCATTTAATCCTGAAATCAATAACAAGAGTATCATGCTAACTGTTCTTTTCATTCTTCTTCCTTTTCAATTCATAACTGTATATACTTATCAATGGAGCCTGGGGCAGTTGATTCTTATAGACAATAATATAAGGCCTTGAATAACATATTAATGCATCTCTTGCTCCCTTTAGCCTGCCTTGAGCTGTCAATACTCCTTCCTTAGAAAACAGATCAAACCTGTAATCACCTGATTCCTCGTTGCAGCATGCAAGAATGTCACCATTGCCGTCAATGAATGAAAAAAGGATTGATCGTTTCTTGAAATTCTTGTTAAGTGCAATCTTTGTCATCTTGTTTCCAGCATGACAGAAATTGTTGATTCTGTTAACCATCTCATTATTGAAATTCTTGTTATCTGTTTCAAGGTTTTCTGCATTGTAACTTTTTTTTATTTTTGCATATACAGATTTTCCGGAGATTATTTCTATTGTGTAATCATCTGTTTCATAAGGGCATACAGTCACAACTTCATTATTGTCTACTGTATAATTGAAAAGAAGCTTTTCATAGCCTTCCTTGCTGCAGTCAATTTCCGCTGAATAAAGGCAAGTTCCCCTGGAATTATCATCATATGCCATCCTGTACAGGTTTCTTGAAAGCCTGCTTCCTTCATAATTAACAAAGACGGCATAATAGCTGTTTTTACTGAAAATGATGTCAGTAGGAAGCGTATTTTCGAACTTCATCTCCCTTATTTGAAAACCGTTCCTATCAAAACATATCCAGGCTCTTCTCAGCAAGTCTCCTACCCATAAAGTATCACTCTTCAAGGCAAGACCGAATGGTTTTGATACATGGTTTTCAAGATGACCGAATGGGACAAGCAGCTCCGCATTAAATGATTGAGAATTTATCTTGTACACCTCGCATCTTCTGTTATCTGTGAAAAAGATGAGATTTTTACTATCTATTACAATGGAGCCTATTTCTGCTCCTGTTGCAGAGAATTTTATCTCAGGTTTCAATATCTTTATTAACTTGAATTCTATCTCAGCTTCAGGGGTAAAGTAATCAACGTTGTTTTCACAAATAATGACATCATTCTGGGTTGTCTGGTTGAACCATTTCATGTCTTCTTCAATTCCACATCCAGCAAGCAAGATAACAATGCAAAAGAAGAAGGTTTTCCACATTTTTTAGAAATTACTTCTGAAAGTTATCCTGAAGCCAGTGAAAGGTTCCTTGTATTTGCAGACACCTCCTGCACAGCTTAAGCCTCCCCTTTCTGAACCATACATAACACTCAGTTCATGATCATTTGTTACAGGAACAATAACCTGTCCGTAACCCCATGTCGTCTTGTTATTGCTGTATGGGTCCTCAATCTCGGATTTTTCAAGTGCACCAACAAGTTTGAAATAAGGCGAGAAATTATATACAAGATAAGAATAGTATTCCTTGTATTTTCCAGTAATATCATGATTGTTAAGCCTCATTTGCCCGTAAACAGTGACAGTATGTTTGGTGAGGAACTTATACGAGACTTTAAGAGCTGGCTCATGCCATTTGTGTATATAATATCCTCTTGATGGTGAATAATACATTATTGCAGTATATGTATGGTAACCTGTAGTAAATCCCTTATCATCAGGCAGTGAATATTTTGTTTCGCCAAATATTTCCCTTCTGTATTCATCTGAATTTTTTGTATCTATCTTGCTATATCCACCACTCATATTGACTTCCTTGATAAGCGCAAGATTAGCTTCTGTCTTATATCCATATTCATCAGAGTTGCCATTCAGATTATATCCGCTTTTTGTACATGGAGGTGGAGAATTATAATCAAAGTCCATTCTGTAAAAGTTTTTGTATTCGAAATTGATGCCATATCCAGGTTTGTAATAACCTATTGTACTGTAAAGACCTTCGCCTTTTTTTACATCCTTGTTATATACATCCTGTTTCTGGGCAATTTCTGTATAAAAATCAAAACCCTTATGTCTTGCTCCCAGGAATAATGCAGGCAGGTCATATTCATTGACATTTCCCTCGTCCTCCGGGAATACATCAGCTCTTATGAAAGAGCCTCCAAATGATATCTGGTTTTCCGGGAAAATCCCGAAAGCAAGTTCTCCTCCCTTGCTCATTACCTTGTTTCCAGTCTGGTCATTCCATCCTTTTGCTACCATTCCTGTAGCTGTATAATGCCTTTTTCCTCCCTTTATAATCACTCCATCAAGAAATCTATCCAGATCTATTGTTTCATCTTCGAATGCTGCAAAAGTAAGTCCCCTTCCGAATGTCTGGTAGAAGTTTCCGAAAGTGGCTTTTATGTAATCCTGTTTCCATGAAAAATAGCGTCTGTCTATCTGCTCTATGCCCTGTCCCAGACTGTCTGTTCTTTCCCTCAAATAGAACCTGATGCCAGCCATGAAATTCTGTTCCATTGCATCTATGTTCAGTTTGTCCTTGAAGGCATCTATTTCAGTACTGTCATTTCTTTCATACTCAAGATAGTTCTCTCCCTGAATTGACAGTGCATAAGCAGCTGTTGAAAAGAAAAGCAAGAGAAGAATACTGTAATATTTCATATTGTCCTTTCTTAAGAAATACCCAATGCTATTTTCAACCATTTTTCCAGTTCGTCTTCGTCACCTGGTTCATAACCGGTATGCTGATATACTATTTCACCATTCTTGTTTATTATGAAGACGACAGGTATTGAAGTTACCTGATACTGTCTCTTGATTGATCCATCCTCGTCATGTATTGGGATGAAATCATATTTATTGCTTACCAGGTAAGGGATTATCTTGTTTTTCTTGGATGCAGGATCAGTTGAAATGCTGACTATTTGCAGTCCGTTCTTTGCGTATTTGCCCAGGAAATCCGACAGTACAAGATGCTCATCCTTGCAAGGGCTGCAAGTTGTAGACCAGAAATCAATAATTACCGCACCTTTCTTGTATATGTCTTCCAGGCAGAACTCCTTTCCATTCAAATCAGTTGTCTTGATTGGAATGCATACTTTTCTTGTACCTGTCTTTTCCTCTGTCTTCTCCTTTTTTTCTATTATTTCCTCAATCTTTTTCTTCATCTCTATTTCATCACCTGGAGAATAACCTCTATGGCTGTAAACAATTTCCCCTTTGATATCAATGAGAAAAATCTGTGGAATATCATTTACCTGAAACAATCTTGCTATTTCCTTGTTGGAATCTATCAGAACCTTGAAATCGAATGCATTTGAAATCATGTATGATTTGACCTTGGATTTTCTTGATGCTGGATCAAGGCTTATTGCAACAATAGTTATCTTATCCTTGAATTTCTTCTTTATGGAGTTCAGATGAGGGTGTTCATCCTTGCATGGTTCGCAGGTTGTGCTCCAGAAATCAACAAGAATAAAGGACTTACCTGCATTGTCTTTAAGTTTCCACTTGTTTCCCTCAAGATCCTCTCCATCGAATGATGGTGCCTGTTTGGCAAAAGCAAAAGAGACATAAAGAATCATTGCTGAAATCAATATATAAATATTCATGATGTCCTCCCTAAAAAAACGTTGCTACATGCATAAGTTAAGGCAAGTTATGTCAAGAGAAAGTTACTTCAATAACATGATAAGTTATTATATTATGCTTGACTGGAATGTTTCCAATTCAGGATTTTTCAGGGAATAATGGAAAACATGCATGAAATAGCAGAGAGATATTTGCATGAGATTGGCAAATCTTCTTGTTCAGTGCAGCTTCTACAAGAAGCATTATATGGATTTCTGAAGGACATTTTGTCTCTGTTCAATGATGCAGATTCTCTTGAGATTATTTCAAATAATCATGATTCACTTCCGACTTTAAGGATAGAGAAAGATGGCATTATAACTGGATACATAGATATTGAGTTGTCTTTCATTGATTCTGTTTTGAAAAAAGGTGAGAAAAGCATACGGAAATATCCATATATAGCAGCAAATCTCATGAAAGCAAGCTTGAATGGTTTCCGTCTTTCATCCGGTAATATCGATGAAAAAGCAGTCTTGTTTGTTAAAGAGGATTTGCTGAAAAATGACTTCAGAATAGATTCTTCGAAAATTTCATTGCTTATGGGTATATTCAAGAAATTCATTTCCAGCAAACCATCTTCAATAACAAAAAGCAGGGATCTGGCTTTAGAGTTATCTGCAAGAGCATCTGTATTGAGGAATTATCTGATTGATAGCAGAAAAGATAAAAATGATTTTTCAAGAGAATTTGCAAAACTCTTCAATAAAATAAGGGGAAAGTCAGTCCAGGATCTTGATTATGACGATTTTGCAGATGCTTGCTGCCAGTTATGGATTTATGGAGCATTTCTTGCATATATGAACGGAAAAGCAGGCTGGATAGACGAGAGATTATCTCTCCATATTGATAGCAGGTTTCATATATTCACTGATATACTTCAGGTTTTTGAATCTGCAAAAATCCCGCTTTTTGTCAAAATTATTCAAAAGGAAGCAGTCGGCATTATCAACAGTATTCACAGAGACGAAATCTTAAGAGATATTTCAAGAGGCAGGGAAAAAGCATCGCATTATCATCCTTACATATATTTTTATGAGGAATTCTTGAGAACAATGGATCCCCTGCACAAGAAGGACAGAGGTGTTTATTACACTCCTATTCCAGTTGTCCGTTATATAATAAATTCACTGGATAAAATCTTGAAGAATAAACTTGATATGCCTCATGGCTTGGAAAGCAATGATACTGCCATACTTGATTTCGCGACTGGAACAGGAATTTTCCTGATGGAGCTGTTTAAGTTTCTGCAGGAAAAAGGCATTAGAAAAGATATAATGAATAACAGTATAACTGGCTTCGAGTTCATGTTTGTCCCGTATGTTGTTGTAAATCTTGTTTTCGAGTGTCTGTTTTCGGGAAGTGAATTCACTGAATCCAATTCAAGAAAGAAACCTTATTACAATATAATATTAAAGAATACTCTTGATGATGCAGTTGAAGTTGAATTGTTTCCATTCAGTGATGAAAGGAAGTGCAATCAGAAGACACTTGTAATTATGGGAAATCCTCCATACAACGTGAAATCCAAGAACAAGAACGCATGGATTAAGGATCTACTTGAATTATACAAGCCTTCTGGCGAGAAGAAGCTCAACTGGGATGATTATATAAAATTCATTCGTTTTGCACATTTTGAGCTGGAAAAGTCAGGCAAGGGTGCTATCGGGATAATCACAAACAGCTCTTTCATAAATGCAGTTACATTGAGAAAGATGAGACGAGAACTTTGCGGAAGTTTTGATTTCATTTATGTGCTTGATCTTCATGGAGATAAGAGACACCTTGAAAAAAGGGAACATGGATTGAAGGATGATAATATTTTTGACATAAAGCAAGGTGTAGCAATAACTTTCTTCATCAAGAATGCTGGCTGTGAAAACAGAGCCAGAATTTATTATTCTGATTTATTTGGAAGCAGGGATGAAAAGCTGAAATTTCTGGAGGAACATGATATTTCAGATACTGACTGGATAAGCATTGAACCAGATGAGTTTGATAGCGAGTTTTCAAGAACAAGATGGAGCAGGAAAATCCCTTATTTCAATTTATTTGAGCCGATGAAAAATAACGTTTTTGTCAAGAATTATGGAGAATATTGGGGCTTGAACGAGATATTCAAGGATTTCGCAAGTGGTGTCAAGAGTGACAGAAATGAGCTCATGATAGATATTGATGAAGACGTTCTTGCCGGAAGAATGACAAGAGCATTTTCAGGTGATTTCGATGATGATTTCAGGGAGAAATACAGAATTTATGATTCAGGTCATTATTCTTTCCTGAAGAGGCTTGAGAATCTATCTTTCAGCAGGAATTCCATAAAGAGATTCATGTTCCGTCCATATGATGAGCGGTTTATTTACTATGAGAAGGGATTTACAAGTAATCCAGCAGAAAAGGTTATGAAGCATATTTCTGGTAATGAGAACATTGCACTTGCTTTTACAAGATATGTAAAATCGGAAATTTTCCCTGTGTTTGTGACTGACATTCTCACAGATTGCTGTTTTCTAAATGAATGGACGTATTTTGCACCACTTTATCTTTATGGGGAAAGCACGAATGAGAAACAGGGAAGAGTGGAGAGTAATGAGTTCCGCATAGCGAATTTCAACAAGGAATTCCTGGAATTCATATTATCAAGATATAAGCACAGACACGATTGTCTTGAAATTCTAGGTTATATTTATGCAGTTCTTAATTCTTCAATATATGTGAATACTTTCTTAGAATTTTTGAAAATAGATTATCCGAGAATCCCGTTCATTGATGATGAAGACAGTTTCAGCAAGCTGTCATTTTGCGGGATCAAGTTGATATACAATCATTTGCAGAGATCGCAGTCTGCAGGCAGTGAATTTTCATCTGGAAAGGGAAAGTCAGATGGAAGTCTTGTACAAAGAATAAGTTACAAGGACAGCAAACTTCATATAAGTGGAACCAGTTTTTTCAAAGAGATTCCCCTTGATTTATGGAAATATAATGTTGGAGGATATGAAGTTATAAGGCAGTGGCTTAAGTCAAGGCAGGGAAGAATGCTTGAAGAGCAGGATCTTGCTTATCTTTCTTGCATATTCAGTTCTATAAATGAGACTATCAGGATTAAAAAGGAGATTGATGAGCTGACTGCAAAGTTATTTTGAAAAACTGATAAATCCTGACTTTTACTAAAACTCTCTCTATCCCGCTCTAACGCTCATAAACAGATGATTACAATAGCTATACCTCTAATGGAAGTATTATTATAAGTGCTTAATAAACATGGATTTATCTGATTGATGTTTTAGTCCAGCAAGGAAATCCCCGAAGACTTTACAAACCATCATTAGAAAAAGCTTCTTTTTGACACCTCACCCCTAGCCCCTCTCCTTGTA
>JAFGND010000065.1 GCA_016927185.1 Candidatus Coatesiibacteriota bacterium | reverse complement strand
TTACTGGATATAGAAAAACCCCTTTCACCTTAAGAATTTTACATAACATAAGAAACAAAAAATACGATTTGATAATAAATCTTCACTCTTCAGCGACATCAGAATGGCTAACAAAATTTTCAGCTGCCAAATCAAAGATAATTCATAATCATAATGGTTTATTAAAAGGTGACTTGGAAATACCTAAAGCAGCAGAAAGAATCTATGGACACTGGAGGGATTTACTTGTTTTGGAAGCAATGGATATTCCATATGTGAAAAAATTACCTGTAATAAGTATTTCGGAAGTCCAAAAAAGATTATCATACGATTTCCTGCAAATAAATAATATAAAAAAAGGAACAGTTTTTATAGCTCCTTTTGCTAGCTGTGATTCTAAAACCTGGGAACTTAAAAAGTTCATAGAACTCGCAGATCAAATTTCTGAAGCAGAATATAATGTTGCATTTATTGCTGAAGATAAAAATCAGGAAATAACCGGGAAGTATAAAGTAATAGTTTCAGATAATTTACCCTTGCTCGCTGGAGTGATTTCTTCTGGTAAGTGCTATATAGGTAATGATACTGGAATAGCACATATTGCCTCTGCAACAGGAATTCCTGTCATTATTATTTTCGGACCATCTTCAGTAGATGAATGGTTCCCATATTCATCAAGCAGAAACAAAGCAATTCAGATTGATGTTTCATGCAGAGGTGAAGGATGCGGAAAAAGAGAGTGTATAGACAAAGCATGCTTGAATGAAATAGATGCAAATAGAGTTTTTAATGAATTTCTTGGAATGTTTGAGCAAAGTAATGGATAGATTTCTTGTATGTAGACCAAGATATATGGGAGATATTCTGTTAACTACTCCGTTATTAAGATATTTGAAGGAAAATGTCAAGAATTGCTTTGTGACATATCTTGTAGAAGATAGATATAAAGATATTTTAGTAGGGAATCCATGTGTTGACGATATATTAATAATACCGAAAGGATTAAAACAAACTCTTGACTTTTGGAAAGAGATTAGAAAGATGAATTACAGCGCTGCAATAGATCTTTTCTGTAATCCGAGAACAGCGATTATTTTTAAGGGATTGAAAGCAAAGAAAAAAATCGGATATGATGTAGGTTTAAGAGGATGTGTTTACGATAGTAAAATAAAAGTCTCTTCGGATCCTTCAGCTATTATTTCTCATCTTTCTGCAGTCAAGAATCTGGAAATGGAGATCAAGGAATATCGTACAGAATTCCATTTTATGGATTATGAAAAAGAGAAACTAGTAAGTTCAGAAATAAAAGATAAGATAAGAAACAGGTTTGTGGTAGGATTATATCCTGGAGCGAGCTGGCAATCAAAAATATGGCATATAGATAACTTTGTTGAACTTGGCAGGAATCTGGCTGAAACTGGAGTAATAATCCTTATACTATATGGGATTAATGACAAAAATCTTGCAGAATATCTGAAACTTGAAGTTGGAGAAAATGCTATCATGGCTCCTGAGACTAATATCAGGGCACTAGCAGTTTATCTTTCAATCTGCAATCTTGTAATTGGAAACGATTGCGGTCCTATGCATTTGTCTGTAGCTGTTGGAACTACAACATGGGCAATTTTTGGAGCTGAAGATCCTTCTATCTGGTTTCCATATTCTGAACCTCATGAAGCTCTTGCTGCTGATGCTGAATGCAGACCATGTAATAAAACATATTGCAAAAAAACCATATGTCTCGATAATTTGAAAGCAGATTCAATAATAATGAAATTCAAGGAAAAATTTTGCAACCAATAAGCGCAATTGTGATAGCTGGCGAAGAAGAGCATCAGATTGGTTTATGCCTTCAAAGCATCTCATGGCTGGATGAAATAATTGTTGTTTGCAGTTCAAGAAATGATTCAACTATTGATATAGCAAAGGAATATACCAACAAGGTTTATTTCAGAGAATGGTCAGGTTATGCACAGCAAAAAGAATATGCTATTTCGTTAACAAAACATGAATGGATTCTTTCTATTGATGCAGATGAAATAATCCCTCAAGATACAAAAGAAACAATTAAGGAATTGCAATCGGAATCAATGGTGAATGGTTATTATTTCAAAAGGAAAAATTACTTTCTCGGCAAATGGATAAAGCATTGCGACTGGTATCCAGATTTTCAACCAAGACTGTTTAAAAAAAGCTACACTAGTATAATAAAAAGAGAAGTACATGAATCGTTTGAAATTTCTCCTCCTGTTATCTATTTGAATGCTGATATAATACATAATACTCATCCTGATTTGAAAAGATTAGTAAACAAAATTAATACTTATTCATCTTTAGCTTCAATCGAAAAAACAAAATCAGTGAATGTAAGCGTTTTCAAAGCAGTTTTGCATGGTTTATCTGCTTTCCTCAATCATTTTATAGCAAGAGGAGGATGGAGAGAAGGCAAATATGGTTTCCTTGTAAGTTACTTTCACGGATTTACATGTTTTCTTACTTATCTTAAAGCATGGGAAAGAAAAAGAAGTAGCAGAGGAGAGAGGGGGAGAACCTCTGCTACTTCTAATGGAGCTGGAGGTAGTTAGGGAGCGGTTGTTAGTATTGGTATTACTAGGAAGAAAGCGCCAAGAAGAATTATCAATGCTGCTCCTAAATGAGGATTTCTTATATTCATCCTTTTAATATGTTGTATTTTTACAACACTCATTTAGTTATTCCTTTCACGTTTCTATCATACAGCCGAATTTATAAAACATATGATTTCTAAAATAAAATATAGCAAATTCTATGCCACTGGTTGAATAGAGTCTGAAACCATAGTAAGTAATTCCTGAATCTGATAAGGTTTTGTTATTATCTGGCATTTTCCAGATGAAGTGAAATAGTAACTCATCTCTGGTGCAATATAGCCAGAAGCAATTATTACCGGAATACCAGGTAGTATTTCCCTTATTACTTTGAAACATTCCTTTCCAGAAATTCCTGGCATATTTAAATCAAGAATTACAAGCATTATGAAAGCTTTGTTTTCTTGGAAAATGCTTATTGCCTCATAACCATCTTTTGCACAAAGAATAGTATATCCTTCTTTTTCAAGGAGTATTTTAGCAAACTCCCTTAACATATCACTATCATCAATAAGTAATATTAATCTGGATGAAAAACTTCTCTCTTGATTGTCTTTTTTCATCTTGTATTAAAATAGATAAATTACCTTTCTATTGAAAACAAGCAAAAAATATACCTGAAAACTGTTATTGTTTCTCTTCAGCAGGTAAAATTGAGACTTTTGCAGAGATAGCTATTTTTGCTGAAGCAGATTCTCTTGTATAGCCGCCAAGCTGTATATACAGTTTTGATTTATCTGCCTCTATTCTCTGAAATTCACCACTGCTAGTTAAGGGGATTGATTTAGTTTCTGAAACATTTATGACACCAGTATCCCATCTTAAAAGTGATCTTCCAGCTTTCTCGGGTTTATAAATTAAAACCCTAACCTTCTTTAGTTTGCTTTTCTTTTTCTTCAAAAACTTCGATAATTCGAATTCTTCCTCTGAACTGTTCAGGAAATACTTATATTTCTCTTCTCCATCAGGCAAACAAACAATAATACTGAAAAAATCAGTCATTAGATGATCTTCCGGAATTAGAATGGATTTGTTTTTCGAACTATAAGGTAAAAATTCACCTTTTTTTGATTCAGCAGAAAGTATCATTTGATCATTTATAGCATGATATAATAAAACTCTTATATAAGATATTCTTTCAGGATTTACCTTCTTCTTATCTTTCTTCAAGGTTGATTTTCCTTTTCTGAAAGCATCATCAACTTGTTCACTGGAAATTTGAAAAGCATTTTGTTTTAGTAAGTTATTATTATTCTTTGTTATTGGTAGATTTGTAGAATCAGCTTGGGTTTTATCTTCTGCATCATCAGGTACCTTAGCAAGAGAATCTCTTGCAATTCTTGGTGTTTCAGTTATTGATGGGATTATTTTCTCTGTTGAATACCTGTTTTGTTTGCCAGACGAAGGTAAGAAACTTCGCAATAGCAGAAAGATAATAACAATACCAATTAAAGTAATTATTAGCATGTAATGTCCATAACGCCGTATGAATTCACCTAAATCTCTATGTTGAGAACTATATGAAAGATTAAGCTCTTCAACATTATCTACTTGAACAACTAAAGCAGAGAAACCATATTCACAGTTAGGTCTGATCAAAAGAACTAGCTCATCTGTTACTACTTGAGGTGGCTGGGTTTTCAAAAAATCCCTTAGTTTCTCATGCGATAACCAATTAGAAGTATCTTCCGTTGCTATTAAGTATTTATCACCACCCTTCATTTTTTCAAAAGTTACAATCAGATTCTCTTCAATCAAGGTTTTAGGATCTTCACTTTCTTCTGATTGTGATAAACCTTGAATTCTTATATTATCAAGTCTTTGAGTTATTACCATTCCTGAGTATTTTCTCAGGAAATATGCGACGTCTTTGGTAATTACCACCAGGGATAGAGAAAAAGAAATTTCTGTCTTGGTTTGATTTATATAAAAATCATGAATGCTTTGAGCAACTGCTTGTTTTATTGCCTCTTCTGTTGGAATTGTAAATGCTGTTTTATAATAATTTTCTTTTATGCTGTTTATCAATATTTGAGAATGATCCTCTGAAGTCGGTGCAGAAGAAGCGGTTTGAACGACAAGTCCCATAACTCCTTTTTTTAGCAGCACAGTATCTCTCTCTGGCTGGTAAAAAAGATAACCGACACTGAATTCAGCTCGCTTAGGAGCAAGTTTTTTGAAGCCAACCTTCAGTTCAGTTCTATTTTCAAATTCTTCCATGCCTTATTTCTTCATTCAGGTTTACCATTTATAATTATAGTTGGATTAAAAAAATCAAGTTGACTTTTTAGTCAATATTTTAATATAATGTTATTTAATTATGAAGTTTTTGGGGATAATAATAGGTTTGTTTTACCATCTGATAAATCTTATTTTGAATCTATATTTATGGACCGTCTTGATACGAGTGGTAATATCCTGGATAGAAGCAAATAGATACAATCCCATAGTAGTAGTAATTTATAAAATAACGGATCCTCCATTGCGCTTTATCTCAAGATATATCCCATGCAGGTTTTATAATATCGATTTCTCTCCATTTATTCTAACTTTTCTGGTGATTCTGGTTCAAAGTGCTTTGAAACTAGCTTATAATGAATATGTTATACCCTTGTTTAAATAAATCATGAACTCAATCATTCTAATTCCATTTTTCCAAAGACCAATTCTTTTTACTGAAAAGTATAGAAAGGATATTCATATAGAAAACAGCAAGGATAATATAGTTGTTCGTTACAAGGGAGGCTATCTTAAAAAAGAGATTTGGGATTTCCTTGTTGAATCAAGGAAAGATAAAACTGAACTGACAATAATATCTCAAATGCACATTCTTGAAGAAAATCGTGAGATATTAATTATTAAAGATCATATAAATCTCTGGGGATTTAATCCTCTCATTGGTAAAAAACTACCCGAGAATAAATCACCTTTTATTGATCTTGATAATCTCTATGATCAGGAAATACTTGAAAGGAATTTTGATTATTACTCTAAAAAAGGGCTAAAACCAGCTATTGGAATTCAGCTTTCATCCAATCACTATCCATTAATAACAAATGCAGATAAAATGATGGCTAGAAAACTGGGAGCTTCATGCATAGGGTTAACTCCTGAGGCAATAGCTGCCTATTCATTGAATTATTCTGTCTCATCTATTGCCTTGACTGAAAGTTTGTATAATAGGGATTTGGATAACCTGATTCTAAAGAAAGAGAAATGATTATGAATGAAAAAGAACTTAAATATTATAAAAATAAGTTACTAAAAGAGAAAGAAAAACTTCTGAAAGTTGTAAGACGGGTTCAAGAAGACTCTTTAAAATCAGATGATTCTTCAGGAGATGATATTGTTGATAAGTCCCTGGGAACTTCAGAGAGAGAGCACTCATATCTTCTGGCAAGTAATGAGACTGATATTTTATATTGGATTGAGGAAGCTCTAAAAAAAATAGACAATGGAGATTACGGAATTTGTGAAAGATGCAATACAAATATTTCGCATAGGAGGCTTGAGATAAAACCTTATGCTATTTACTGCATTGACTGCATAGAAGATTTGGAGAAGAATATTGGTTCGTGATTTATTAATCTTTATGAGCATCCTCTTTACTGACCAAATAACTAAAAAGATTATAATATCACTTCTTCCACTAAATTCCCATTCAGTGAATATTTTATGGCATATAATTAAGCTTCATCATGTTGAAAATGACGGAATTGCATTTGGCATAACATTATTCAATCCATTAATTTACAGAATTATATCAGTGCTTACTGCTTTTATTGTTATAATATTCTACTTTCTAACACCAGCAGCTAATAAAAGCAAGAGGTTAGCTATCGCCCTGATTGCTGGAGGAGCATTCGGGAATCTTGTCGACAGAATAGCATATGGAAAAGTTACAGATTTCATATTAATAGGTTATAAAAATGTAAATTGGCCAGTATTGAATATTGCTGACATAGCAATTACAGCTGGAATAGCTTATTACCTATACTTTTTCTATAAGATGCAAGAAAACAACCTAATCCCAAATAAATCTCCTGCTAATTATGAACTTAAAAAGGAGCAGGATTGATAAGAGATCTGGTTATTTTTCTTGGAATACTTATCGTTGATCAAGTAAGCAAGGCATTGATTATATCAAGAATAGCATTAAATTCATCACCAGTTAATATCCTGTGGAGGATAGTGAGACTTCATCATGTAAAAAATGATGGAGTTGCATTTGGAATAACTCTTGGAAATCCTTTGATTTTTAAAATAACATCAGTGCTGACAGTTCTTTTTGTATTCATATTTTATCTTTATATCCCTAAAAAATGCAATTGGAAAAGGTTTTCTATTGCATTAATAGCTGGAGGTGCAGTTGGGAATGTATTAGACAGGTTACTATATGGAAAAGTAACTGATTTCATATTAATAGGTTATAAAAATATAAACTGGCCAGTTTTTAATTTTGCTGATATTGCTGTTACAATAGGAATTGCATTCTATTTATATTTAGTTCTTCTAAAAAAAGAAGATGAACATACAGAAGAGAACGAACTGATTTCTAAGGAAGGTTAAATGTGGAAACTGGCAGAAGCCAGTTCTCTGTTTCTTCTATAATTGAATCTGTAAGAATAGATATCTTTCTTTTCAAGATCATGCCTAACAAATCAAGGACTTATTTTAGAAACTTACTAAGAGAAGAAAAAATCCTGGTTAATAACAGGAAAGTGAAGCCTAGTTATTGTGTTCAGAAAAAAGATACTATTACCATAGAGATTACTGAAATTGCTCCTATGAAGATAACCCCTGTTGATATGAAGTTGAATATCATTTATGAGGACGATGATCTTATAATAATAAACAAACCACCTTTTATGGTAGTTCATCCAGGAGCTGGCAATCTTGACAATACTATGGTGCATGGATTATTACATCATACAAGAAGCCTCTCAAGCATTGGTGGAGAGCATAGATTAGGAATTGTGCATAGACTCGATAAGAATACATCTGGTTGTATGGTTATAGCTAAAAATGATGACACCCATAGATCTCTTATGAAGGATTTCAAAGAACATAACGTCCTGAAAAGATATCTTGCTCTAGTCTGGGGCTATCCACCAAAAAGCGAATTTATTATAGAGAATATGATAGAAAGAAGTAATAAAAATCATGAAAAACAAAGAATAGTAAGAGAAGGAGGAAGATATTCAAAAACAAATTTCAAAGTCTTGAAATATTATCCTGGTTTCTGTTTGCTGGAAGCTTTTCCCTTGACAGGAAGAACTCACCAGTTAAGGATTCAATTATCTGATGCAGGATTCCCGATTGTGGGAGATAACTTGTATGGTAATGACGATAGAAAAATCAAGCAGATAAATGCTAATAAATCAGCAGCATTGATAATAAAAAAGAAAGTAAACAGGCAATTGCTGCATTCAAGTTACTTGCAGTTTTTTCATCCAAGAAATAATAACAAAATGATATTCAGGGCACCTCTCTCAGATGATTTTACAGAAATATTGCATTCTGTAAAATCATTCATTATAAAAGAAAGCATCAATAAGTGAATATTTTATTGATGTTTTTCTTCTTTCACTTTCTCTCTGATACTCCACCAGCTTGGATGGATCCAAGAAAACTACCAAAAGTAGAGATATACTGGGAATTCGAAAAAATTCCTCACCAGAATATGAAAGGTAAAAATCTTACCAGACTGACATTAGTTGTAGATAGAAATACTGAAAAAAGATATGTAATCGGTACATATGAGGGGCAAGGCTGGGACATGAGGGAAGGTCCATGGGAACTTCCTGAAGGGGCAATACTCGGTGCAATATTCATTAAAGAAGGCGTTGGAGATGAAATAACCGTCTGGAAGCCAAAATCACAAAAAAGCAGAGTCTTGATTGTCAGATATAGAAAAAGAACAGACTTAGATAGGGAAGATCAATTACCAGAAGAAAAACTTGAGGAAGTTAATGATTTTGAAGAATATGACAAGTTACTTGTTATAAAAATTCCCAAATTTGCTAATGTACAAATTGGTGCAACACCAACACAGGAAGACTATTAGTTGACAGTATATGTTTTTTATCAAAATACTTGACCGATTCTTTTATAATAAAGCTATTCGCATAAATCATGATAAAGATTATAGATAGATACATTTTCAAGGAAATCATAGGTCCTTTTTTATATGCATTATTACTTCTAACGATGATCCTGCTTCTGAACAGGCTTTTAAGAATGATGGATATGATAATCTCAAAGGGACTGGATGTATGGATAGTGCTAGAAGTGGTTGGTTTGAGTCTGCCTTTCATGTTTGCAGTAACTATACCAATGAGTGTTTTGGTGGCTATGGTTGTTTCATTTGGTAGATTAAGCGGAGATAATGAAATAATTTCCTTTAAATCATCCGGTGTAAGTCTTTATAGACTAATAATTGCTCCATCAATATTCTCTCTTATTGTATTTATAGGAATGATTTATTTCAATAACCAGATTCTCCCCAATACTAATCATAGATTGAAGAATCTGCTGATGGATATAAATCAAAAAAGTCCAATGCTTGATATTAAGGAAGGTATTTTTACGAAATTTGAAAGCGATTATGAGATACTTGTTCGCAAGAAAGATGAAAAAAAACCAGTTGCGTATGGTGTGATCATCTATGAACCTAATCAAAATGGGCCTCCTACTACAATTGTTGCTGAAAAAGCAGAAATGAACTATCTTGATAATGGACAAAGACTCAAAATAGTGCTTTATGATGGAGAGGTACATGAAATTGATAATAATGATCCAAAAGGATATAAAAGAATTGTTTTCAAGGAAAATGTAATCAACATTAAAAGCAATGCTTCATTAAGACGCACCTCAAGGACACAGCGTGGTGATAGGGAAATGAGTGCGCAAGATATGCTGATGTTGATTTATGGATGGAACCAGGAAATAGCAGGACAAAAAGAGGATATTTCACTTGAAGTAGAAAACAGGATCAGATACCTGTTAAATATGGATGAAAAAGCAGTTATTGAAGAGGATACTACTGAAGCGATATTATTGCCATATCCCCTGTTAGAAATAAATTATAATGCATTAGGGCTTAATCCTTCTTCTCAGCAATCAAAAATCAATCAGGAGAGATTGAGAAAACAGAGGTATTCAGAAGCATTTTCAAATGATTCTCAGTTCAGTTCCAGACTGAACACACACATAGATGAAATTAAAAGGCTAGAGAAGGAAATAGCAAAATATATGGTAGAAGTCCATAAAAAATACTCAATGCCTTTCGCTTGTTTTGTGTTTGTTTTACTTGGCATACCACTTGGTATGATGAGTAGAGGTGGTGGAATAGGTATTGGTATAGGTATTTCAATGGGATTTTTTGTTGTTTACTGGATATTTATAATGACTGGAGAAAAACTTGCTGACAGGCTAATTCTTACACCGTTAGTTTCAATGTGGTTAGCTAATGGGATTTTGGGTCCATTAGGTTTATATCTTACAATAAGAAGCGTAAGAGAAACTGCCATGATAGATTGGGATAATCTGAGAAATAGATTAAATCCATTCAAGAGAATAACCAGAGAACCTGAAGAAAAAACCTTGATTCTTGCCACAGAAGATGAGATTCAATCACTTGACGTATTAGAAATTGAGAATTCAAAAAATGAAAATAGCAGCGATTGATATGATGTTCACCTGGCCACCAATGGGTGGATCATGGGTTGATTTCAAACATACTCTTGAGGAACTAGGCAAACTTGATAATCAAATAAAACTTTTCGTTCCTTGTTTTAATTATAGTTATCCAAGAGGCAGGATTGAGAGTCCCCTACCCTTTCAAGTTGAAACAATAAATGTGCGATTAAGAGAGCTGATTCCTTCAAGATATATGAAAAACTTACTTTTGAAAGTTGAAGATTACAAGCCTGATTTAATATTCATTGGGGATGGGTATTTTTTCAAAGTTCCATTGATAGAGACTTTTGCCGAAAAATACCCTACCATAGTGAGGTTTTTTGGACATGAACTTCTTTGTCCAAACAATATAAAAAGATGGAGAAATGGAACTATTTGCAGTTTAAATTATCTGGATAATCCATGGAAATGCTTGATGTGTTGCCTGCCAAGATATACAATGAATTTGCTTAAAGACAGATTACATCCTGATATTTTTTTCCATGAATTCATGATAACAGGTTCATGGAGATGGTTTAATACTCACAGACGGGCAATAAAGGCATTGTCAAAAGTCAAGGGTGTTATAGTATATAACAATAAGTTCAAGAATATTTTTGATAGATACAATAAGAATGTTCATGTAGTTCCTGGTGGGGTTAACATTGAAAAATTCTATCCATTATCCAGGCGGCATACAAATCCCTACAGGATTTTTTTATCATCAAGGTTGAATAATCCACTGAAAGGTTTCATTTTATTCAAGAAATCCATGTCTCTTATAGATTCAAGAAAGAATAATTGGCAAGTTTTATATACCGATGAAAAAGATGCGGGTGATAACTTTCTACCTCTTAATTGGGTACCTTATGAAAGACTGCCTTTAATTTACAGGAATTCCAGTATGCTGGTATTTGTACCATTATGGGAAGAACCGTTTGGTTTAGTGACTCTTGAAGCTATGGCATCAGGATTACCAGTAGTTGTTTCTAATAATGGAATACTGCCAGAGATTGTGAAAAATGGGGAAACAGGATTTGTACTTGAAAAAAATAGTCCTGAAGAATTGTCTGAGCTTATTATCAAGTTATCTGAAAATGAAAAACTGGGAAACCAGATAGGTAATAACGCAAGGGAGTTTGTTAAGGAAAATTATACATGGAAGAAGATTATCAGCGAGAATTATAGCTGGATTTGTTAAGGAGTAATATGAAAAAAACAATGTTTTTGATAGTCCTTTACTCATCTTTTATCCTTGCAAATGATATAAAGGAAGAAGAGAGCGATTGGCCAAAATTGCCATTTGGAGCTACCGCTTTTTTAAGTTACTATTATCCATTTCTGACAAGCATTGATAACAAATGGCAATCAGAAGGAGATTTTGACAATTTCTCTGGTAAAATAATGATTACAGGTAGTTTCAGATATGTTCATGATCATAAATGGCAAGCAGGAGTAGAAATAGGTAGTGCTGATTTTGCAGTATCAGGTTTTGCCAAGGATGAGCAATTCTCAACTAAAATAGAAATAGATTCTGATATTACACAAATATTTATAGAGAGGAAAATTAAACTTTCAAATAAATATTTCTCCTCTTTTAAAATTGGCTCTGGAATAGTATTTGCAGATTATATTGAAGACAGTGGGTATAGAGAAAACGGGATTAGAAAAATCTATGAGTGGAGAGCTTATTCACCTATCGGCGTATTTGGATTAGGTCTGGAATATAGATATAAACCAGCCTTTGCAATATCATTAAGATGCAATTACTTGTATGCAAAAATCCCACCTGGATTGATAAAAAAAGGAGCTGGTATTCCGAAAAATATGGAAGATCCAGAAATAGATTTGTCTGGAGTATTGATGCAGATAGGACCACAGATTAATTTCTGATGCCTACCAAAATTGTTTTAGTTAGTGGAGGGACAGGAGGACATATTTATCCCTCTATTGCATTAGCAGAAGAGTTTTCATCATTCTATGGAGATGCCGTAAAACTATATTTCATGGGAACAATGAATAGGCTGGATAGCAAGATAATCCCTTCCATGGGTTACTACTATAAGGGACTTCCAGTAGATGCATTATCCAGCGATTGGAAGCATCCCCAGAAACTTGTAAAAAACTGGATAAAATGGTTTTCTGGTATAGATGTTCTAAGAGCTAGAAAATTCCTGAAAAATAAAAAAGTTGAGCTTGTGATAAGCTTTGGAAGTTATATTTCTGCACCGATTATATTAGCTGCAAAGACTTTAGGTATACCATTTTGCCTTATAGAACTGGATTCGCTTTTTGGTCAAACAAACCGCATATTTTCAAGATGGAGTTCAAGACTATTTACCTGTTTTGAAAATCCCGAAGGAAAGATCTTCAAGCATGCTTCTCCAATTCATGTCGGTTTTATCTTCAGGGAAAGCCTTATCGAGGGGATAAAAGAGTATTTTATAAAAAGATGGCATTTGTCACCATCCAAGAAAACAGTGGTTATTCTGGGAGGTTCTCTTGGTTCTCTTGTGTTAAACAAAACTCTATTGAAAATGCTTTTAATTTTTGATGAAGATGAAAGTATGGTAGAAAAACTCCAATTCATACAGATTACTGGAGAAAGATATTTTAACGAGATAAAAAAACAGGAGTTGCCAAAGAACATAAGGTTGCATCTTGTTCCTTATGTAAAAGAGATGAATCATTTATATGCTCTATCTGACTTGATTATTTCAAGAGCTGGAGGTTCCACTATTGCTGAATTAGTAAGTCTTTGCAAACCTTCTATCCTGATCCCATGGGAAGGCGCAAAACATAATCATCAGTCAAAGAATGCTGAATTGCTTAAATCAGTTAATGGTTGCATGGTCATAAAGGAGAAGGATCTTGATTATCAACAATTATCTTATTCATTAAGGAATATAATTTCGAATGATGAAATAATTCAAAATATGAAACTTGGACTGCTAAAACTGCAACTTAAGGAAAAGGCAGTAACAATTATTTCAAGGGAATCTGTACAAACAGTGAGAGGTTAGTTTTGTCTGTTTTATTCAATTCCATAAAAATGTATCTATCCAGAAAAGGTAAGGATGATCTGAAGAAAGCAAAAAGCTACTTTAACAAGGCAGAAAAAAACAACGAATTTACTTATGAAGACTGGGATGTAATAGAAGAACTTATCATAAATGAATACTGGCAAGTAAGATGGACAATATTGCGTGTTTTGAAAAGAAAACTAAATCCTAGATTAATAGTCAAATATGCAGAAAACCTTCCAAAAACCTCTTTCGCATCAATGGAAAAAGCTCAATTTTTGAAAATAATCAGATCTATCCGGAAACCTCCTCAGCAAGCAATAGAACTTGCAAAATCTGCTTTTATTAGTGACTACTGGGAAGTAAGACGCGAGGCAGTACAGTTTCTGTCACATTTTGGCTTTGAAGATCTCTGGGAACCTTTCTTGAACTCATTCTGGAAAAAGGATAGATTAAAAGAGAGACATTTCGAAGTTAAAATGCAGCTTCCAGGAGCACTCACTAAAATAAAACCAATTCAGCAAATTCTGCCATTATTCAGTGATTTACTGGAAGACAGTAATTGGAAAGTAAGGGAGAAAACACTTCTTGCAATGTATGATTTATTTCTGAAAGAACCTTTTCCTCTTAAAAATATTATCAGGGATATGGATTTGAGTTGCAAAGATCTAATAGCTAAATCTCCTTTAAGTATGACTTATATTGAAATAATGAAAAAACTAGGAGAATAAGAATGTTCTATTACTTTTACAAATTCTTCTATGATCCTGAAACTACATTAAGTTTCCTGAGAATATTTAGATATCTTTCAGTAAGATCAATAGGAGCACTGATAACAGGTTTTTTTATCTATTTGATAATAGCTCCATATTTCATAAGATGGTTAAAAAGACATCATATAAGTGATATTAATAGAGATATATTACAAGTAGATACATCATTCAAGAAAGGAACTCCCACAATGGGAGGATTACTGCTTCTTGTATCAGTTATTGTTTCAATATTATTATGGGGCAATCTCTTGAACAGGTTTACTCAGTTCATTATATGGTCAATTATTCCATTTGGATTGCTTGGAGCGTATGATGACTTTCTATGTATAGGAGATAATCAGAAAATTGGATTAGCAAGAAAGTATAAGCTTCTCGGTCAGATAATTTTTGGGTTAATAATAGGAATTATTTTACTTAAATGGGGTTCTCCATTTCAACAAGACCTCAGAGGTACTTTATGGTTTCCATTTGTGAAGAGTGTTAATCTTTATATAGGAATAGCATATATCTTCTGGGTAGCATTTGTAATAACCTCAATGAGTAATGCAGTAAACTTTGCAGACGGCTTGGATGGTTTGGCCATAGTGCCCGTGATGACTACAATGATGGTACTGGGAGTATTCGCATACGTACTTGGTAATATCAAGATAGCTTCCTATCTCCAATTTACTTATATTCCAAATATAGGTGAACTTATTATTCCAGCCGCAGCCATATTAGGAGCAGCAGCTGGTTTCTTATGGTTTAATGCATATCCTGCTCAGATTTTCATGGGTGATGTAGGCAGCATAACCTTAGGGGCACTACTTGGGATTTTTGCAATACTTGTAAAACAGGAGTTGTTATTACCAATTGCAGGAGGAATATTCCTGGCTGAAGCTTTGAGTGTTCTTCTTCAGATGGTTTCTATCAAATTTCTAGGACGACGAATAATTCCAATGTCCCCAATGCACCATTCTTTACAATACAGAGGTCAGGCAGAAGTGAAAGTAGTGGTTAGATTATGGATGATATCTGCTGTATTAATGATAATTGGATTATCTGCCTTAAAGTTGAGATGATTAGTTCCAATCCTTAAAAATGAAAAATATTGCTCCTGTTATCAACAGGAAACCAACTAGATAATTCCATTTGAATTTTTCACCCAGATATAGTACTGAAAACAAGCTGAAAACAAAAAGGCTGATTACTTCTTGAATTGTCTTGAGCTGGGTTGCATTAAACTGTGTATGACCATATCGATTGGCAGGTACTTGAAGACAGTATTCAAAAAAACCATCCCCCAGCTTCAAGAATTACAATCCAGATGGGAGATTCCTTGAATTTCAAATGTCCATACCATGCAAAAGTCATAAAAACATTGGATAACAATAGAAGAATAATTGTCTTCATAAAGAAATCTCACTAGTTTGAGTAGAACAAGAATAAAAACTTATTATCATTTATTGCTGCAAGTCTTTCTTGATAACTGAAATGCTTTTAGAGTTAATTCTATGTTTTCCAGTAAAATCTCCTTTCATTTTTCTGTCTGAAAATGTTTTTCTCACTTTATGCTTTTCCTTCTCTAATTCAGCTATTTTCACTTCAAGTTCAGAGTTTTTAATTCTTTTATTTGCGATGCTAATATAATCTTTTGATATGTCTATTCCAATATAATCATGTCCAAGTATTCTAGCAGCAACCAAGGTTGTACCACTACCACTATATGGATCAATAATAACTCCTCTTTCTTCATGCAAGATTGAATTAATAACTCTTACTGGCAGTGATAATGGAAATGGAGCTGGGTGAGGATTTTTCTTTTCAGGTGGAAACCTCCATATTGAAGTTAAAAGTGCATGTTTTGCGTTCAATTCCTTACCTATTCTGTTTCCAGCGATAGGTTTATACAGCCAGTAAATCCTTTCATCAACTTGCCAGAATCTCCAACCTCTTATATTTGCTGCTATCATTCTATCCCATATTATTTCTTGTCTGACAATCCATTCAGTTTTCCTTAACCAGTCAATTGGATGAATTAGATTCCCCTTCTCCCACCTTATTTTATGATTATAAAAAAAGGAACCACCTGATTTAACTATTCTATAAAGCTCATTAAGTACTTTAATCTGATCTTCCTGGTATTCTTCCTCGTTCATTTTATCAGATGAACTGGAATACTTAACATTCTTTACAAGCCAGCCTTTCTTGTTTTCTCCCTTGTTGTATGGTGGTGATGTGATACCAAGATCTACTATCTCATCAGGAATTTCTTTGAGTATGTCAAAAGTATTACCATTCAATATTTTATTCAGATAGTTATTCTGCATTTTAATTAAAATCTGTTCATTATATTACCTGAAAAAACAGACTATTCATAAGTAATATCTTGACACATTTCAAGTCTTTAAAATAGACTCACTATTCAGTGAGTCTATCTTTATATTTTCTTAACGAAATCCTCTATTTTGTTCAAAGCCTTATTAATATTTTCTATACTATTAGCATAAGATAATCTTATGAAACCTTTACCGTATTGTCCAAAACTTGTCCCAGATAAACCCGCAACTCCTCCTTCATTGAGAAGTCTATCTGCAAAGGTTTGCTCATCAATGCCATAAGCGGATATATTCGGGAAAACATAAAAAGCACCATGTGGCATGCAACAATGGATTTTGGGAATTCTGTTAAGGCCTGCTACTATAACTTCCCTTCTTTTCTTGAATTCATCTACCATTTTATTGACTGCATTATCTGTCCTTTCGGAAAGGGCTTCTACGCCAGCTATCTGAATAAATGATGCAGTATGAGATACAACATTTGTTTGAAGCTGAGTCATATAGGAAGCTAGTTCTTTAGGCATTACTCCATAACCCATTCTCCATCCTGTCATTGCATATGTCTTGGAAAAACCATCAAGGAGTATAGTTCTTTCTGGCAATCCATTGAACTGAGTTATTGTCTCGAATTTGCCTTCATATACCATGTGACTGTATATTTCATCAGCTAATATCCAGCAGTCATATTTGATTGCCAAATCAGCTATTACTTTCAGGTCTTCTTTTGTAAGAATCCCTCCTGTTGGATTCTGTGGTGAATTAACAACTATAAGTTTTGTCTTTTCATTAACCAGTTTTGTTATAACATCTGGATCAAATCTGAAGTCTTTCTCTTCCAGAAGTGGCAGGGGAATCACTTTAGCGCCAACATAATTAGCAACACTTTCATAGATTGGATATCCTGGATTCGGAATTATTACCTCATCTCCCGGATCAATCAAAGTCATCATTGTATAAAACATTATTGGCTTACCACCAGGAGCTATAACTACCTGATCAGGTTTGACATCAAGATTTCTTGTTTTCTTCATTTCTTTACAGATTGCTTCTCTCAATATAGGTAAACCAGCTGAAGGACCATAATGTGTAAATCCATCATCTAAGGCCTTTTTTGCTGCAGCTATAATATTTGATGGAGTATCAAAATCGGGCTCACCTATTTGCAGATGAATTACTTCCTTACCCTTTGCCTCAAGTTCCCTTGCTTTAGCTAATACAACAAAAGCATTTTCTGTGCCAAGACGCGACATCCATTTTGCTAGATATGTTGGTAACATTATAACCTCCTGACCTAAATATTAACCTATCGGTTATGGCTTTTTATCAGTAAATCTATGTCAATACTTTTATAGTAATTATTTATTATTCTTCGTTTTAAAAAAATAAACTCTTAATCTTCAAGATAAATAAACTTGATCATTTATAAATGCTTTACTACCTGTGATCCTATCACTTCCATCTGTTTTATAACAGGGATGAATAAGTATTCAAAATATTCTTTTTACTATCTTTTTCCCTCGTAAAATAACTATTTATTGATATTTCTGGCAAAATGCAGAATAAGATACTATTTATTCTGAAGCAGCTTGTTAATCAAAAACTCCTTTAGACCTTGACAAAAAAAACATATTTAAACTGAAAAACTATAGCAAAATAAGGAATATTCTAAGGAGGTAATAACTATGTCATCGACTCAAGAAGTAATTAAAGACATGCTGGGAGAAATTTCCAAGATTGCGAAGACAGAAACTGTCGTTGGAGATGCAATTGATTTGGGAAATTCAAAAGTTGTTCCAATAAGCAAGATAATCTTAGGTTTTGGAGCTGGTGGAGGATATCGTGGTGATGAGGGAGAAGGAAGTGGAGCTGGTGGAGGTTTGGTTGTACAACCAATGGCATTTATAGTTCAACAAAAGGATAGAATTGAAATCCTGAGTACAGAAGACAAAAGTACTCTGCTTAATAAAATCATAGATTTAGTGCCAGCAGTAATGAGCCAATTACCAGGTTTCAATTCTGCATCTACTCCTTCTGAAGATACGAAAATCGAAGAAGATGAAGACTAATCATAGTTTTTTGTAGGAGAATTATCAAAGCGTCTTTTAGTAAGGCGCTTCTTTTTTTAAATGAATAAAAATATCTTGAATGATTATCCTCCACCCTCTTGCTCAGGCTGTTATCTATACTATGATAATAATGAATTACTCCTTTACATAGGAAAAGCAAAGAGAATAGACAAAAGGGTAGCATCTTATTTCACAGAGAATAAAGTTGATGAAAAAACAAGACATCTCGTAAAAAGAATTCATAGAATCGAATATATAATAACTGATAATGAATGGGAAGCACTATTACTTGAATCAGAATTGATACAGAAGCATAAACCACCTTATAATATTAGCCTAAGAGAAGGAAACAGGTATGCATATATAAAAATAACAAACGAGAAATTCCCAAGAATTCTAAGTTCATTTTCCACAAATAGCAAAGATACATTTTATGGTCCTTATCCTAATTCTGATACAAGAAAAGGATTACTATCTCTTATCTACAGCTTATTTAAATTCAGAACTTGTAATATACTTTCGTCTAAAGCTTGCATAAACCTCAGTCTGGGAAAATGCTGTGCTCCTTGTGTTAATAAAGTCTCGGAAGAAACCTATAATGAATATGTTAAAAAAGCAAAGCAAATTCTTACAGGAGGTAAAGAGGATCTAAAGAAAGTTCTTATTGAAGAAAGAGACAAAGCTTCAGCCAATTTAGAATATGAAAAAGCTTTACTATTTCAGAAGCAGTTAGAAGCTTTGGAAACAGCAAAAGACAAACAAAAAGTAATCAGACCAAAAGGATCTGATAAAGACTTTGTAATCTATCTTAAAGGTCCTGTTAGCATAGCAATGGTATTCCAGGTTAAAAGAGGAGTTCTCCAGGCGGGGAAACATTATTTATTCAGAATGGAAGTAGATTCACTTGATGATTTCCTTATTCAGTATTATACTACTCATACTATTCCTGAAGAGATCGTAATCGGAAATGAAATTGAGGAAGTTGTTAAGATTTATCTCGAAAAACAATGCTCAGGAAAGCTTATCATAACAATTCCTAAGAGGGGATATAAGAAAAAACTTCTTTCCCTTGTTGAGAAGAATGCTTTTGAGAAACTTGGTTTGACAGTGCTGAAAAAACTTAAGGACAGCCTCAATTTGACAAAACTCCCTGCAACTATTGAATGTTATGATATATCTACATTACAAGGCTTTGAGACAGTTGCTTCCAGGGTTGTGTTTTATTATGGTCATCCCTTGAAAGAGCAATACAGGAAGTATAAAATAAAGACAGTTGAAGGGCAAAACGATTTCCAGAGTCTTGTTGAAGTTTTGGACAGAAGATTCTCAAGAAGCCAGGATGAACCAGATCTTTTAGTTATTGATGGCGGTAAACCACAGCTTAGAGAAATTTACAAATCTCTTAAAGAGAGATTATCTAATATTAATGTTATATCTCTTGCAAAAGAGGAGGAAATGATTTACAGAATAGACAAGGTTAATCCAATAAAATTATCGCTTGATAATCCTGGTCTTCAATTGCTGCAGAGAATAAGAGATGAGGCTCACCGTTTTGCAGTAGCTTTTCACAGACAAAGGCGCAAGAAATCACTTTTTAAGTAGTCTGCTTCAACCAGATAGTCTTGTTAGCCCAATCTATCACAGCTTTACATCTCTCCAGCAAATCCACTCCAATAATCCCCTGAATGGTTTTTGCCTTCTTTAGTTCACATGCTTGCTTAACAGAAGTCAAATCAATCAAAGCGACATTTATTGAACTGATATCTATTTCCCCTATACTGACTAAAGATAAATTGATAATCTCTGCTGCAACGCTTCCTCCCAATCCCTGAGCTTGAGGATCCTTTTTAGAGCTCTTTTTGAAATCAAGTATATATATCAGATCTCTATCCAGGCAAGTAGCTGTTGCACCTGTATCCAGAATAAAATCAAATCTTCTGTTTTTTATTTTGACTGGAATAAGGAAATGCCCTAACCTGTTTTTTTTCAATTGAATAGGAATGTATCCTTTTTTCAGAAGTTCTTTCATGTTTTTTCCTTAGTTAAAGTTTCTCCCATTTTACTCCCTGAGGAGTATCTTGAAGAGTAATACCTTTTACAAGCAATATGTTTCTTATCTCATCTGCCCGAGAATAATCCTTATTCTTTCTGGAGAGTTCTCTCTCCTTGATAAGATTTTCTATCTCTAGCGGCAATAATTCTTTATCTTTTTCCATTATTGCAAATCCAAAACCCAGAACTTTATCAAACTCAATCAAACCTGCCCATTTAACTTCATTTGTTAAACCTTTATCCCTAAGCATTCCCCAGACTATAGCTAATGCTTGTGGAGTGTTAAGGTCATCTTCCAGTGCTGACCTAAATTGAAACAAATACTCTTCATCAGCTTTCCCGATGTTGGTTGATTCTTCCTTCAAACTCATTGCAATATTGAGTAGTCTGTTATAGCTCTGCTCTGCATTCTCTATCGCAGAATCATTGTATTGAAGCTGAGATCTGTAATGCGCTGTAAGACATAAATATCTGAAGGATAAAGGATTAAATCCATTTTCCTTGAGTTTGGATAATGTCAGGAATTCGCCAGATGATTTACTCATTTTGTCTGCAGTAGTTATAAGGAATTCACTGTGTAACCAATACTTTACCCATGGTATTTTTCCAGTAGCTCCTTCTGACTGAGCTATCTCATTTGAATGATGGATGGGAATATGATCCACTCCTCCACAATGTATATCAAATTGCTCTCCAAGATATTTCATACTCATGGCTGAGCATTCTATATGCCAGCCAGGATATCCATATCCCCAGGGAGAATCCCAATTCATAAGATGTCCTTCAAATTTGCTCTTCGTAAACCACAATACAAAATCGCAAGGAGATTTCTTTTGCTGATCCTCTTCTATTCTTTTTCCGGTCTCATATGAAGCAGTATCTAGTTTTGAGTAATTATAGGTATTTCTGAATTTTTCAACATCAAAGTAGACATTTCCACCTGATGTATAAGCCAATCCTCTTGATTCAAGTCTTGCTATCAATGCAATCATATCCTGGACATGATCTGTTGCCTTGCATTTTATATGAGGAGGCAAGATATTAAGCTCATTTGTATCGTTGAAAAAAGCTTTCTCATAGAATTCTGCTATCTCCCAGGGAGTTTTATTTTCTCTCCTTGCTCCTATTTCCATTTTATCTTCACCCTCATCTTCATCACTGACAAGATGACCAACATCAGTGATATTCATAACATGCTTTACTTGATATCCCAGGAAATCCAGAGTTCTTCTAAGCACATCCTCGAAAATATAGGATTTGTAATTTCCTATATGAGCATAATTATAAACTGTTGGTCCACATGTATATAAGCCAACTTTTGGCATCTCAATAGGTACAAATTTCTCAACCTTTCTTCCAAGAGTATTAAAAAACCTTAGTGACATTATAAACCTTTCTTCTGTTCAATGTTATCCAATGGCTATCTTTGCTCAGATTAAATAATCTGTCAAGGTACTAAAGTCAAAAACATCGCTTTCATGTCATCCATGCATTTTCAAAAACTAGTACTTGACCAAAAACTATTTATCTTGTCTTTAACAATCATGAAAAGAGAGAAAGTTCTTGTTCTTGATTTTGGTAGCCAATTCAGTATGTTAATATTGAAGCGTATCAGGTCTTCTGGTGTTTATTCTGAACTTGTGCCATTCAATATCCCTGCAAGCAAATTGAAGGCAAGGGAGATAAAAGCTATAGTTTTGAGCGGAGGTCCTTCATTCGTAAATGACAAAACAGCACCTAAACCTCATCCTGATATTTATAGAATAGGAAAACCAATACTTGGGATTTGCTATGGATTACAGGTAATTGCAAAGCAATTTGGGGGAAAAATAGAGCATGGAGATAAAAGAGAATATGGACAAGCAAGCATTTCTTTAAAAAAAGACCGCCTCTGGCTGAATATCAAAAATCACTCTACAGTCTGGATGAGTCACTATGATCAGGTAACAGAACTTCCTGAGGATTTCGAATCAATAGCTTCAACCAAAACCTGTAAAAATGCAGCCGTCAAGCATAACAAACTTCCTATTTATGGATTGCAGTTTCATCCTGAAGTTGTACATACAGAACATGGTACTGAAATAATAAAGAACTTCCTGAGGACTTCTGATCTTAGTTTCAATTGGCTTCCAGCAAATTTCCTGAGAGAGACAATAGATTCAGTAAAATCAGAAGTTAAGGAAGAAAACGTTTTATGTGGATTGTCAGGAGGAGTTGACAGCACGGTTTTAGCAGCTATTCTTCACAAGGCAATTGGAAAAAGGCTGCAGTGTTTTTTTATTGATAATGGATTGCTAAGGCTTAATGAGGCAGAAGAAGTGATGAAAAACGTTAAATCATTATCATTACCTGTCAATCTAATTGATGCTCGTAAATTCTTCCTTAAAAATCTTAAAGGAATAATTGATCCAGAAGAAAAGAGGAAAATTATTGGAAAGATATTTATAAGAACTTTCGAGAGAGCTCAGAAAAAATATACAAATTTTAAATATCTTGCACAAGGCACTTTGTATCCTGATGTTGTAGAAAGTGCTTCAGTAAAGGGACCAGCTTCAGTAATCAAAAGTCATCATAATGTTGGAGGTTTACCAGAAAAATTCAGATTCAAGTTGCTTGAACCATTCAGGGAATTATTCAAGGATGAAGTAAGAGCATTAGGAAAAGAATTGAAGATACCAGATTACATTCTTGGGAGGCATCCTTTCCCTGGACCAGGATTAGCTGTCAGAATAATTGGGGACGTAAATAAAGAAAATATTGATTTGCTAAGAAAAGCTGATGCTATTTTCATAGACGAGCTTAAAAGCAATAACTTATATGATTATGTATGGCAGGCATTTGCAGTGCTTCTTCCAGTTAGGAGTGTAGGTGTAATGGGAGACAGCAGAACTTATGAACAGGTAATTGCATTGAGAGCGGTTATGGCAGAAGATGGAATGACTGCGGATTGGGCTCCATTGCCTAATGAGTTTCTTGGCAAAGTAGCCAACAGGATTATAAATGAGATTCATGGAATAAACAGGGTTGTCTATGATTTAAGCAGCAAGCCACCTGCAACAATAGAATGGGAATAGTCTAAGTATTGCTTCTACCTGAAGCTAATAATCCTCCTATCAAAGCACCTAATAGTGAAGAAAGATAAGGATTACTGTAAATTGATCAGCCGCCTCCTGTACATGCAAAAAGCTGGCTTATACCAAATCCTGCTAAAGCGCCAGCAGAAACACTCAATGCATATTTTGGCAAGATTTTCATGTCATATGCTCTTCTAGACTTGTCAATATTTCTTCAAGAACTTCAAGAATAGAATCTTTTGTCTTTGAGTTCAATCTTTTTATTATTTTTATATAGTCTTCAACAATAGATTTTTTAAGATTCTGGGCAACTGACTTTCCATTTAATGTAAGACTCACCGAAAAAAACCTTCTATCCAGATGAGATGCTTTCCTTTCTACCAGTTTTTTTTCCACAAGACCATCAATTATCTTTGTCATCCTGCCAGTAGTCACTTTTTGGATAGAAGCTAGCTGCTGCATTGAAAAAGATTCCCTGCTTAGAAGTATTGACAGGAGTCTTCCTTCAGATAGATGTAGTCCTCTTTTTTCCATAAGTCTGCATTCTTCCTTTTCGCATAAGAAGCTGAGTTTCTGCATAATTAACAGCATCCTCTCAGCAATGATATAATTCTCATCTCTCATTATAAATCCAAATCCTTTGTCGTATTTAAAATGCAAATAAAAAGAGAATATGTCAAGCCTTAGTTTTTTCCTGTCTCACTCTTAGCTTATCCAATCCATAAAAACTCGTACTGGAGCATGTTATATATTTACAGATTTTACAGGTTCAGAAGTTATTTAGTATCTATTCATTAACATCTGAGCATATCAGAATGAAATTAATCCTCATTAATGCAAATGTTATAAGATTAATTCTTCAATATGCTTGCTTGATTAAAGCTGAAAACAGAAGTGAGTATTACTTCAGGATCTGCCTCAATACATCATTCATGTTTATTCTATCTGAAAAATCGTTTTCCCTTGATTTTGAATTTATTACTTTGTTCTTTTTTGGCTTTTCTGCTTCTTTCACAACCCTGGGTTTTGGTTTTATTCTATATCCAAATTGATCCTGGTATTTATATAGTATTTCATCCATCTCAATCTTTACTCCTGGTTGATCTCTCTTGAGTCTGTAAATGCTAGAATCAGAATAACTCAATCCGGGTTTTGTTGTAAATGCCGCTTCAAAAGAGTATTGTTCTACCTTATCAATTATGAAATCATTATGAGAACCATATGGATAAGCAAAAAATCTTATTGCCTTTCCTGTTTCCCTTTCCAAAATCTCTTTTGAATAACCAATCTCCAGATCCCACTTTTTCTGATCATCCGCTAATGTCTTCAAATTGGGATGAGACCAGGTATGACACTGAATATCATGTCCTTCTTTCAGGATATTATTAAGATCCTTCCATGAGACAATCCCCTTTTTTCTTGAACTGCTTACCCATCCTGCAACTATGAAAAAACATGCTTTATAGCCATACTTTCTCAAGACAGGCATACCATTATCTACAACGTTAGCATATCCATCATCAAACGAGATAATAACTGACTTTCTGGGAATAGTTTTTCTTCCGTTTCTATACAAAAGATAATCAGAACATGAAATGCTTTCAAATCCAGATCTTCTTAATAACCTTATATCATTTTCGAAGTCCGAAACATTCCTCCAGTATTTGCCTTTGAAACTTCCAATATGATGATAAAAGACATGGAGTATTTTATTGGTTTTTAAATCAGGCTGAGCTGATAATAATTCAGCAAAAGGTAGACCAATTGCAGTTGATACAATAATTTTAAGTAAATCTCTTCTTTTTATTTCCATTTATAATCTTTAGCATGACAAGACTCAGTATATATAACATTTTGTCAAGTAAATAGTTATAAAATTATCTTAATAAATTACTGCAATTAATAATATTCAATTGACTTAATTATCAGTAATTGAGTGCAAGTAATTCATGAAAATAATCGAGAATGTGTATGGTAAGTCAATCAGCTATTATAAAATCGGTGGAATAATCAGAAAGATTATTTATCCAGAAACAATAAAAGACGTAATCATAATTTTCAAGCAATTACTTGATAGTGAAAGTAAATGGACAATAATTGGTAAAACGAGTAATATCTTGATAAGTGATAATGGTTACGATGGGATACTGGTTTGCACTACACTCCTTGATAAGGATATTGAAATAAGAGATGACGAAATATATTTCCCTTCAGGTCTGGAAAGCAATAAAATATCGGAAATAGCCAGGGGAGAGAATTTAACTGGTTTTGAGTGGATGTCTGGACTTCCTGGTACAATAGGTGGAGCGATTTACATGAATGCAAGATGTTATGGAAGCGAAATCAGCGAAATCTGCTGTAAGGTGATTTATCTTAATCATAAAGGTGATATATGCACAATAGATGCTGATAAAGCTTTCAAGGGATACAAGGATACTGTTTTCCAGAAAGAGCCTTGCTTCATCCTTGGAGCGAAATTTATAGTACATAAGGGAGATCATCGAGGTATTGAAGAAAAATCTCTGATAAACATTGAAGACAGGATTTCGAAGCATCAGCTTGATTATCCCTCTTGCGGATGTTTCTTCAGGAACGATTATAAGTCAGGTAATTCAGCAGGAAAACTAATAGATGCTTGTTCTTTAAAAGGTTTGCGCTCCGGGAATGCCCAGATATCTCCATATCATGCAAACTTTTTCATAAACCTGGGAGATGCTAAGGCAGAAGATATAATCAATCTTGCAAAGAAAGCAAGAAATGAAGTAAGAAACAAGTTTGGAATAGACCTTGTTCCTGAAGTATGTTTCATAGGAGAATTTGATGAGGAAATTTAGTATTGAGTTCAAGGGAAGGGAAAATTTCAAGGAGAAGGTTTCAGATATTGAGCTTGTAAGCATGAATGGAATGTCTCCTCAAGACAAGATTCTTCTGAAAGAAATAGAGAAAACAAAGAATCTTGGAGAAATACTTGTTATACTTGATTCTCAGGGATTCATAACAGGAATTCTCAGAATGCTCAATCCAGATAACCAGATAACTTCATGGAATTATGATAAATATTCAATAGACAATTTGAAATATGTAATGAAGGCAAATGATCTGAAGAAGATAACCTATTCATGCATGAAAGATCTGCCTGAAAAAAAGTTTGATACAATCTTTTTATCAACAAAAGCTGAAGGAATAACTGAATTAATTCAGGATATAATTATTCAATGCTTCAATAGCCTGAAGTTGAACGGAAAACTGTTCCTTTCAACAAATAATCCTGAAGACCGCTTTTTTCAGAGAAACATGAAAGAGGCTTTCGGAAGTGTTACAATTGCTGACCATTCAAGAAGAGCGAGATTATATATATCGAGAAAGCATTCAGAAAAGCAAATTCCTGATAAGAGCAAAATCTGGAGAATTGATTTCAATTTCAGGGGAAAGGAATTCGTTTTCAAGACACGTGCAGGAATATTTTCACATAAAGAAATAGATGAAGGAAGCCTTGCACTTCTTGAAATCTTGATTCCTTCACTAAACGAAATACCTGATTTTCAATCCATTGCAGATATTGGATGCGGTTATGGCATACTTGGTATTGTATCAGCATCATTTATAAATCCATCAGAACTTCTGCTAATGGATTCAAATACAAGAGCGATTTCTATGACCAAGGAGAATGTTAAGCTGAATAAACTAAAACCTGATAAGCTGATAATTGTTGATTCTCAGGAAAAATCGGGAGAGGATAAATACTCACTTGCTTTAATAAATCCTCCGTACTATGGCAATTTCAAGATAGCAAGAAGACTTCTTCAAATTGCTTCAGAAATTCTACTTAATGATGGAGTAGTTTTTATGGTAGGCAAAGAGAAGAAAAATCATCAGGCAATAATGGAAGAGTTTTTCAAAGAAATAACTATTACAGATCGCAGAGGTTTCAGCATATTCAAGGGAAATAACAAGAAGTGACAATTCCTTCCAAACATCTTCTTCTTATTTATAACCATTATCCACCTTTTGGCGGGAATATGGTTATAAGGGTTACCAATCTTTCAAGAGAGCTTCCGAAGCATGGTTGGCGAATAACTGCGCTTGCCGGGAAAAAAAGACATTACTGGTGTTATGAACCAGATATTCTAAAGACGCTTCCAAAGGAAGTAGAGATAGTCAAGGCATTCAGTCCTGATCCTTCTTTTTTTCTGAAAGAGAGACTGCTTCCATATCCGAGGCATCTTTCATCTACAAAACTTCCTGCTCCTGCACTTTATTCAAGATTAATGCGCTGGCTTGCATATACTTTCATGTTCCCGGATCATTTCATTGGATGGATTCCTTTTGCATACAGGAAAGCTGTAAAGCTTATAAAGGAAAACAATTTTGATGCGATGTTTTCTACAAGTGTTCCTGAAACAAACCATATAGTTGCAATGCTTCTCAAGAAAAAATTCCCAAATCTTCCATGGGTAGCAGATTTCAGAGATTTCTTCGTGAACAGGCAATTCGTGACATTCACAAATCCATTGATGGATAAAGCCGCATATTATCTTGAGAGAAAATTCATTTCCTATGCAGATCAGGTATGGGGAGTAACTCCAGGGCTTGTGAAGGAACTGAAAGACAGATATAAAAAGACTGAACCTGAGGATAAGTTCATTTGTCTTACAAATGGTTATTCAAAGTGGGAAATGGAAACTTTTTCCTCTTTGCCTGTAAATATAAGGAAAACTCCAGATGAGTTCATTATTGCACATACAGGTAATCTTCTGAACACGAGAAGGATAGAGCCTTTTCTTGAAGTCTGGAAAAAGCTAATGTCAAGGGAAAACAAACGTCCTGTCAGGTTAGTTCTACTGGGAGAAGTGGATTTGCTGACACAGGAATATATAAAGGCAAACAACCTGCAAGATTCCATAAGCATTGTTTCAAGAGTTCCTCATGACTATTCCTTAAGGCTTCAAAGAGAAGCTGACATGCTATTTCACATTATTTCTCCATCACCAAGGGCAAAATCAGCACTTTCTACAAAGATTTCAGAATACTTATACTGGAGGAAACCAACTCTTGTGCTTGCTCCAGATGATAGTGATACTGCAAGAGCATTCAGGAAAGCCAGAGTCGGCAAAGTCTTTCCACTTGAGAATCAAGCGTCATGTTACGATTATCTTGTAGAAACAATTGAAAATCCTTCTATAGAGCCTTCTGGCATTCCTGAGGAGATAGAAAAATACTCATGGGAACAATTGGGTATGCGAGCAGATGAATATTTATGCAGATTGATAATTCCCGAAAAAAATCGCAAAAAACATAAAAGAACCTGATTAAATCCATCCCCTGGAAATTATAAACTGAATTGATGAAACTCCCTTCCCTCTCCAATGCGTATTAAAAGATGCTTTCAGAAATTATTCACCAAATGAGGTATTTTTGTAAGTGCTTTATAGATATTGATTTATCTGGCTGATGTTTTAATCCAGCAAGGAAATCCCCGAAGACTTTACAAACCATCATTAGAAAAAGCTTCTTTTTGACACCTCACCCCTAGCCCCTCTCCTTGTA
>JAFGND010000064.1 GCA_016927185.1 Candidatus Coatesiibacteriota bacterium | reverse complement strand
TATTGTGAATGTGCTGTCACTTGTATCAGTTGCATTATCTTTTATATCGTCTATTCTTACAAGACAGTTATCTGAAGGAGTATCTGGTATAGTCCATGAATACTTGCCTTCATTAGAAGACATCTTTACTATCTCTGTCCATAAAGATCCACCATCTGAAGTAAATTTAATTGAAACAGAATCAACATTCTCAGATGTCCATGTAATATCATAAATAGAACCAACTTCCCATAGCTCTCCTCCATTTGGAGATATCACTTTAATTGTCCTGGTTTTATACCTCCATTTTAAACTTCCATCAGAACAAGTCAATGAATAAACATAAGTATCAAAGCTCCCGAAAAATACTTCTTCTTCATCTGCAAATGGAGAGGAACCTATTGCACCACCTGACTTATATCTCCACTTAAATTCTCCTGTTGATGCATTGATTGCATATAAATAACTGTCACTGCATCCAATATAAACTATGTTATTCAGGACAAATGGAGAAGAATCTACGCTTCCACCTGTCAAATATATCCATTTGGGTGTTCCATTATCCTCATTTATACAGTAAACATGGTTGCTTTTGTTTCCAATATAAACAACTCCATTGGAAATAAATGGAGAAGAATCTATAGATCCATCTGTTAAATACTTCCATTTTAATATTCCATCTGAGGTGTTTAATGCATAAATGTAGAAATCGCGACTTCCAAAGCATATAATACTGTTTGTTACATAAGGTGAAGAAAATATATCATTTCCTGTCTGATATCTCCATTCCATAGACCCATCTGAAGTATTAAGCGCATAAAGATAATTATCATTGCTCCCAATATAAACTGTTTCTGCAAAAACAAATGGAGAAGAAAAAACATCTCCTCCTGTCTGATATCTCCATCTTAATTCTCCATCTGTCTTATTAATAGCATAAATAAAATTATCACTACTTCCTATATATAAAAAATCTCCGTGTAAAAAAGGTGAAGAAGGAATAACTTCACCAGTTTTATATCTCCATAAAAGTGATCCATCTGATGTGTGCAAAGAATAAATATAAGTGTCATAACCTCCGAAAAATACAGCAATATCTGAAACAGATGGTGAAGAGCCTATAATATTTTCTGTCTTATACTTCCATATCAAATCCCCAGGTGCTGAAAAAACTATACTAGTTGAATAAAGTATAAAAACCATAATTATAAAGGTCTTCATTTTAACCTCCTTAAATTAAATCGGATATTTTGTATAAACATTTTTCAGAGATTATAGCATATCTTTATACAAAGTTTTCATATAGTCAAAAAAAAAAAAAAATAGATTGTCAAGGATTTTTTCTTCTCTTTTAATATAGCCCCAAAGACTAATGGACTGACTTATGAGGAAGTAATATTGATGTATTAGGAAAAGAAAAAATCAGAATATTCTATCTGCAACAATACTATAAAAAAGGACATACTCAGGAAATGAAGCAGAATTTGCTTGCATGATAGATTTTAACTTATCTATCCAAGTTCTATTTCACGCAGATATTTTGCAGCTTCTTCTGGAGCAGTTGGATTAATATAATAACCTGTTCCCCATTCAAATCCTGATAGTTTTGTAAGTCTTGGATTTATCTCTAGATGCCAGTGGAAATCCATATCAAGAGTCTGCCAATAACCTCCCCTTAATCTTCTTACAGGTCCGGTATACATCACGAGATTATACTGGGGATCATTGAGTGCTTTTGTCAGCCTCAAAAGAACTGATTGAAGTATTTCAGCAAGTGATGATAATTCGCCTTCTTTAATGCTCTGATAATCAGGATCATGCCTCTTGGGTAGTATCCATGTCTCAAATGGAAATCTTGAAGCATAGGGACAGAAAGCAAAGAAATCTGCATTCTCGAAAATTACTCTTCTTCCATCCTTCTTCTCATAATTAATTATATCACAAAAAATGCAGCGTTCCTTGAATATGAAATAATCACGAGCTCCTTTCAATATTTCCCTGACAAGTTGCGGGGTGACTGGAGTTGCAACTATCTGGGTATGACTGTGTGCCTGCATTGCACCTGCTTCCTGCCCCTCATTCTTGAATAACAATATATACCTGAATCTTGGGTCTTTCTGCAGATCTTCCAGCCTGTTTTTATAAGCTCTAAGAAGATTTACAAACCTTGGAATATCATATTGCCACATTCTCTGTTCATGGTTTGGTGTCTCTATAATCACCTCGTTTGCACCAATTGCATTCATCTTATCATAAATTCCATCAGCTTCTCGGTTCAAATCTCCCTCAATTCTAAGAACAGGAAATTTGTTCGGGATAATCCTTATATCCCAGCCAGGCGTATTTGCAGGTGAAGATGATGGTCTGTAAGCCCAGATTTCAGGAGTAGTCATGTATTCATGCCCTGGACAGAACGGGCAATCCTCAGGTGTCTGCGGAGGCATTTTTTGCGAGTTCAGAAGCAGCTGTGTTCTTCCTCTTTCAGGTGCAATGATTATCCATCTCCATATAATCGGGTCTTTTCTTAATTCTGACATCATACTCCTTAAGTTTCAAGTCTGATTTCCCAGACTTTAATAAATAGTCAAGTTCAGATAAATCACAAACTATTTCTTAAAAATTCTCAATCCATATAAAAACAAAATCCCTGAATTTCAAATAACCTGAAAAATATTCTTGTTTTACTTGACATAAACAACTTTATTATATTCTGTAAACTCATCAAATAAGAACCAAGGAGGTCTTATGAAAACCTTATTTCTTCTGATGTTTTTACCGATGTTCCTGTTTGGTCGCAATCCATTATCTTATCCCATTATAAGATATATAGATGCATTAGGCAAGAAACCGACAGGTTATCTGGAATGGAAACAACGATTTGTTGATGCACCTGTAGAGAAAAAAATCATCTCAAAATCAGGTAATATAAGCATAGATAGTCCAGTCTTTGTTATTGTAATAACACCTAAACTTGTTGCTCCATTGATAAATGAATTGGCAACCTTTCAGACCGATCTTCAGAATGACGGTTTTTCTGTTGTAATATTGAGCTGGTCTGGAGGTAATTATATCGAGTTGAGGGAGGAACTTAAATCCCAGTATCAAAGCGGAGCAACTCATGTTCTGATGATAGGAGATTTACCTCTTGCATGGTATGAGCAAACAAGGGGAGATTTCCATGGAGAGTATCCTGTTGACATGTACTTTACGGATATGGATGGTACATGGACTGACAGAGATAATGATGGAAAAATTGATCAGATACCAGGTCATGTAAATGGAAAGCTCGCTTTTGGGCGTTTATATGCCTCACGCTTAAGCTGGGGTAGTGAGATATCCTTGCTGAAGAATTACTTCAGAAAAAACCATCTTTACAGAACTGGTGGATACGATACTGTAATACCTAGACGTGCATTGATATATCTTGATACGTTCAGATATTACTCAGACCCAATAGAAGGGATGAAACTGGCATATGATGACATTACTGCATTCTATGAAGATGATTCAACGACTGCTGCCCATTTCAAAAGGGAAATGAAGAAGGGATATGAATGGGTACATCTTCTTTCTCACAGTTCACCTTGGGGAGACACTTTCCTTGTTAATGGAGAAGATCCCTGTGAGGGAACATATCTCTGTTTTGAACCTCAAGCACTGAATCCACCATGCATTTTCTTTGCGCTTGAAGCTTGCATGGTTAATCGGTATGTTGAGCAGGATAATATAGGAAACTGGTATTTGTTTACAAACGATTATTCACTAGTTTCAATAGGTGAAGCTCGTACAGCTTATGCAATTCATTATGATTCCTTATATGTGGAGTTGGCAAAAGGCAAGACTCTGGGACAGGCATATAATGCTCTTGTTGCTTCCTATTCTGTAGCTGATCTTGCTGGAATGACATTATTAGGTGATCCTTCACTAAAAATCAGGACTACAACAAAATATGTTCCTGACAGTGCAAAAAACTATCCTGTTCATAAATCAAGAGCAGAAATCGAAAAAATAACAAATTCAGGTTTTTCCGATGGAAATTCAAATGCTGCTGTAGATATAAATGGCAAGATATGGGTTGTATTTGAGAGTGCAAGAAACACAAGAATGGACATTTATGCAGCATATAATGATGGTTCATGGCATGATGGAGTTGTTGTAGAAGACTATCATTACTGGGATGCTTGCCCAAATGTTTGCTCTGATGACTTGGGCGGAACCTGGTTTGTATGGCAGAATTACAGATACGGTGGAGACGAGAATTTTGACATAATTGCAAAATACTGGGATGGAAATGCTTTTGGATCCCCTAAAAGACTTACAACTCCTCTTTGCTGTGATACTGAACCTTCATTTGCAGCAGGACAAAATGGAAAGATGATGCTTATTTACAAAAATTTCAACAATACCCAGGCAGATATTTATTCACTTTTTTATGACGGCACTTCATGGCAAACCAGTCCAGATCAACTTTCTAACGGAAAAGGAGAACATTATACTCCATCTATTGGATATCTTGGAGATGGCAAATATCTAGCCTTGTGGGTAGAAGCAACAGACAGTTATTCAAGGATAAACTGGTCAATCTATGATGAAAAATGGTCTTCTCCTGCTACTATTTCAGGACCCTCAGGTTATGTATCAACTCCTGCAATTTCCTCAAAGAATGGATTAGCTGTTGCTTCGTGGATATTAACAGATACTTCTGGTAAACAGAAGATCATGACTTCAAAATGGAATGGCACTTCATTTGATAACGCCAGGGATGCCCTGAATGCAACCGGGATTTTCGCAGAACCAAATCTTTTAATCACTAATGCAGGTCTGTATTACATGGTTTTCAATGTTAAAAGTGCTACTGACTGGGAAGTTGCATTGACGATATCAGATGATGCTGTCAACTGGGCAACTCCTGAAATAATCGCTTCCGATCCTGCTCAGGATCTTGAACCAGTAATCGTACAAAACAAGAGCGATATAAAGGTAATCTGGTATAGTGACAGAACTGATGATACTTTCGCTGTTTATGGATATAATATTTCCGAGAGTTCATTTTACTCAAGAAAATCTGCTGTCAGGTTACCAGATAAACTGAGAATTAGTACATATCCAAATCCTGTAAAAGATGTTCTTAACATAAGCTTCAATAGAGAACCGAAAACAGCTGCGATAATCAAGATTTATGATTTAAGTGGAAGATTAGTGAAAGAAGCAAGGAAAGAAGTATCTGGCAAGTCCTGCACACAAAAAATCAATAATCTGAAATCTGGTGTATATTTCTATATAATAGAAGCAGATTCAGAGAAATTTGATGGTAAGATACTAAAAATTGGAAACTAGAAAATCTTAAAAGGAGCTCCCACTATAAGGAGCTCCATACAAATATGAGAAGAATAACTTGTATTATAATTCTTTTTGCTACTATCTCTCTTTATGCATTCACCAGAACATCTCATAATGTCAAAATGAGAGATAATAGATTGCTTTCAACTGATGTCTATTTTCCGGATTCGTATAGCGGAGAAATGCCTGTTATACTTCACAGAACTCCTTATAACAAAAATTCTGACGTTGATTCTTCAACAATAAAATATATAACTGATGATTTGAAATATATATATGTCACTCAGGATACAAGGGGAAGATATGAAAGCCAGGGAATAGACTCTTGCTTCTGGGATGATGGCTGGGGAACAAAACAAGATGGGTATGACACTATAGAATGGATAGCAGCTCAATCATGGAGTAATGGAAGAATTGGCATGTGGGGTGCAAGTGCATGCGGCATTGTCCAGCTTCTTGCTGCAGGTGCTCATCCACCTCATCTAACTTGCATCACTCCAGAAGTGGCAACCTATGACTTTTACAATTATGCAGTTTTTCAGGGTGGAGAATTCAGATACTCTATGCTTTGGGATTGGTTGAATGGACAGGGATCAATGTGGATGTGGGAATTCTGGAGATCGCATCCAAATTATGATTCAACATGGGCAAAAATGGATCTCAGAACAAGACTGGATTCCGTAAGAACACCAGGTTTCCATGTTGGTGGTTTTATAGATATTTTCTGTGATGCAACTATCAATGCAATGTGGGATATACAGAAATATGGAGGAGAGGGAGCCAGGGGAAATCAGAAACTTCTTATGGGATGGTGGAGTCACTGCGATTTCAATCAGAGACAACAGGGAGAAATGACACTTCCTCCAAATGGCACTTATGATTATTACAAACATATCATAGACTGGTGGGCTTATCACTTGAAGGGAGAGCAAAATAACATAATGGACCTGCCCCTAATGACTTATTACTTGCTTGGTGATGTTGACAGATATCCAACATCTCCTGGCAATGAATGGTTCACCACAGATGTCTGGCCACCAGATAGTGTAGTATATGAAAAATGGTTTCTTAATGGCGATGGAGCATTACTCAGGAATTCTTTCCCATCATCACAACCTTATTACAAGCAATTTTTTTATAATCCTGACAATCCAGTTCCAACTAATGGCGGCAGAAATCTGACAAGAAACTGGGGGTTTGCTGATCAGAGGGAACAGGAAAACAGGAGCGATGTACTAGTTTATCAGAGTGAAGTATTCAAGGAACCAGTTACTGTCATTGGTCCAGTAAAAGTTCATTTGTTTGTAACTTCTAACTGCATAGACACTGATTTCACTGCGAAGATAACTGATGTTTACCCAGATGGCAGATCAATCCTGCTTGCAGATGGAATTTTGATGGGAAGACACTATAAGAGAATTGATGGAGAGGATTTCCTTGAACCAGGAAAAATATATGAAATGAAGATAGATTTATGGTCAATTGCTACAGCTTTCGACAAGGATCATAGAATCCGGATAGCGATTTCTTCAAGTAATTATCCAAGATTCGAGACAAATCCAAATACTGGTGAAACATTTGGGAAAAGCACACATACTAAGATTGCCCAAAACACTATCTGGCATGGTAAATCTGGTAATAATCAATATTATTCCTATATATCTCTTCCTGTTCTGAAAGGAAACATGGGATTCAACAAAAATAACTATTATTCAACCATTCTCAGACCTTTGTTCAATGCAAGCACATTTCCAAATCCTTTCAAGGACAGACTCAAAGTAAAGATTTTTGCAAGTTTTGCAGAGAATCAGGAAATATCCATTTCAGTTTACGATATTTCTGGAAGATTGCTCATGAAAAAAACAAGCAGGACAAAAGCAGGTCTTAAGCAGGAAACATTAGTACTTGAAACCGAGAAATTAAGACCAGGAAGATACTTTCTCAAAGTAATAAGTGGTAAAAATAGAAAAGTATTGCCTGTTATAAAATTAGATTGAATTAACTGAAAAATGATTTATGAAAAAACCAGTTATCCTCTCTCCCTTATTCATATCCTTAATAAATAGTCCTTTTTCAGTTTTTACTATATTTATGCAAATGTCATCCCTGCACGGATAATTGGGATCATAGATAAATATCTCTGTATTGTTATCAGATTTCTCTTCCTGCCTCATTGCATAAGCTATCACTTGATGATTTCTTGTTATATTTCCAAAAAATTTGTTTGTTTTAATTAGACATAATGTAACTGGTTCTTCTTTTTCTAAGTAATTCTTCAACAATTTAACCTCAAGCAACGTTTTTCTATCGAGCTTATTGTATGAGCTTATCTGCCAAAAATAAACCTTATGGACAATCTTGATTACTGACTTTATTTGCATTCTGAATAGCTCATTAAACAGGTCTTCACCTTCTATGGGAGTACTAGAAATATCAGGTATATTCCTTTTTTCATGAAATATCTTTAAGGCTAACCAACACATCCCTCCACAAAATCCGCTATGAAATGGCTTAAGTATTGGAATACTAAACTGAAAATCATTAGCGAATTTCCAGCCATTGGATGAGGGTTTGAATGATGAATTCAAAAGATACATATTCAATTAGAATCCAGTGATATTTTTCTTGTCAAATAATTGTTTTTTATTGATGCTTGACATTTAAAAGCAGAATATAGAACATAAGAAATAACGTCTTGAAAGGAGAAGGAATGAGCAGGATGTATCTTTTTGTCACTCTTCTGATTTGTTTTGCCATCTTATCAGTATCTTGTGGAGATGATTCCACTGATAATGGTGATGGAGACAATAATGGGGAAGAAATAGGTCTAATAAGAACATTTTCAGAACATAATTCAACGATTAATTCGCTGGATCTTAGTACAGATGGTACTAAGGCTATATCAGCAGAGGATGGGGGCAAAATAATATATTGGCAAGTAACTGACAATAAAGTACTTAAAGAGTTGATCTATCTTGGAGGAAATGTTTATTCATCAGTTTTCTCCCCTGATTGTACACATTTGATTTCAGGATATAGCGATTACATGGTAAGATACTGGGATATAAACAATAGTACCTGCCAGGAATTCAATATCAGCGGAGATGTTGTTTATACAGTAGATATAAGCCCTGATGCTGCATATGGATTGCTTGGCACTTTCAGGTTCCTAAAATACTGGACTTTGAGTGATGGTAAAGAAGTTTATTCAACCGATGCACATACGGGCTATGTAAGATCAGTTAAATTCTGCAGCCAGGGCATATATGCATTAACTTGTGGTGATGATTTTGCCGTCAAATACTGGGATCTCAAGAATAAATCTTTGCTTAGGGAAATGAATGGTCATACAGATGCAGTATATTCAGTTGCTTTTTCTCCTGACGGTAAAAAAGGAGCTTCTGGAAGTCAAGATGGAACAATAAAGTATTGGGATTTAACAAATGGAGCCTGTACAAAAACATTTTCCGGTCATTCGGCTTCTGTAAACTCAATTGCAATATCAAAAGATGGTTTATATATACTTTCAGGCAGTAATGATAAGACCATGAAACTATGGCAAATAGATAATGCTTCTTGCATCAATACATTCTCAAGCCATACAGATGTTGTTACATCAGTCTCAATATCAGATGATGGAAAGCATGCAATTTCTGGAAGCAAGGATAAGACTGTAAAATACTGGTTAATAAGAAAGTAAACAAATAGCTGATTAAATATCAGCTATTTTCTTACCTTGAAAACATCAATCGGGCCATATCTTCCAACTTCGTATGTCCCGATAAGTTTTCCTCCACTATAGAAAACATAATCTTTCATCCAGTCATAGAAATATTTGTAATTATCAATACTTTCGTTGTAAGGAGCTTCTATTATTTGAGAAGTTCTTACATATCTTGAATCAGGATTTATCAATACTATATAGTCAGGATCAAATTTCAAGAACCCATCAATTCTGAAATAATCTGTAATCAAGTATTCATTTTCTTTCAATGCTAGCCAGAGATTTGTAGATCCAAAAATCCTGGCATTCATGGGAATAACATTTCTTATCTTTTCCCTTACTATTGAATAGCTTTCATTCCTGTCTCTATAAAGAACGAATGCATTCCCTGCTAAATTATTAAGAAGGAATATGGTGAATATTGTATATGCAATTTTTTTATATCCAGTTTCATAAAGATCTTTCAACAAAATCATTATTGAGAAAACAAAAACTGGAATAAGACATGCAATATATCTTGGTGTTTTATGAGTAATAAATGCAGCAATGCAAATCATATAAAACACTGAAACAAAAAGAATACCCAAGAAGGTGGGATTCTTTTTTCTTTTCTTGAATATATATATCAATGATCCTATTTCAATTATAAACACTAATATTCTTTTGGGAAAAAGGATTACATTACTATATCTTCTTCCTTCAAGATAAATAGTATTTAGAAGAGTTAACAAGGAGCTAAATGGTCCTGTTCTATCACTCCTTAAAGCAATGGTTTGTTCATGAAAAAGATTTATTCCAGAATATAAAATCCACAAAGCAAAAGGTAAAAAGCCAATTATTCCTCCAATAAGGTAATAATAAAATCCTCTATCCTTTAATAATCTTGTTTTATAATGGAACAATAGAAATATAAAAATACCTATAGCAATGAACACGAAATTCAAATGTGTCCATCCTCCAATCCCTGTGAATAATCCAAGCATAAACCAGCTTGATAAATTGCTTTTATTTATGACTTTATCAAGGAAATAAAAACTGGCAATAGTAATAAAAGTAAGTCCAATTTCAGGTCTGTAACTTCTTGAAATCGTCCAGAACAGAGTTTCAGTTATCAATAGCAAGCTTCCAGCAAAAGCCACATTATCATCCAGGTATTTCTTCATGAGATAGAAAAGGAAAACAATTGAACCCAGCCCTAATAAAACAGTTAATATTCTTGCTGTAATATGGCTTACACCAAATATATATCCAAATGGAATGAATAAAACCAAATGAAATAATCTAGGTTCTACTCTTCTGAAATGCTCACTAAAGATTTCCGAAAGAAATGGAGTTGCAAATTTACCTTTTGTTATTACAGAATAAGGAGTAACAAGATCCCAGTTCTCATCCATGAATAGAAGAGGATATTTATCCAGCCATATCAACGAATAAAAAAGCCAGATTACAATGATAATGAAGATATAGTATTTTTTCAAATTGCCCGATTTGGTTATCATTCATCACCTTCAAATATGCTCTTCAGTTGATTAAAAGATAATGAAATTTCTTTTTCCGGTTTAATAAATCCCTCTTCCTTAAGTAAAGGATCAAGAGAACATAGCTCATTATTTACTATGTTGGCAGCTTCTCTACAACCTCCATCACACTCTCCTATTTCAACACAGGATTTGCAGATCTGAGGAATGAACTTCTTGTGCAGGAATTTCTGCCAGTAATCATGAAGTACTATTTTTTCTATTTCAGTCCAATGCCCTAATACATTTTCTGAATGATTGCAAACTCTTACTCTACCAGATGGATCAATTACAAAAAAACTGATTGTAGCACTGCATAAAGTTCCTGTTGATATATGATCCCATTTCTTACCATTAAGAACACATTTGGGGACCTCTGTTCCCAATGATCCTTTTATATCAGCTCTTGATAGAACAGATTCTGCTATATCAAGTGCCTCAATCAATTGTTCTCTGTTTAAGGAAAGCTCTTTTGAATAAAGAAGACCCCTTCCTCCTGGTAAGAATCTGTTCATAAGCAAAAACCTTGCTCCCGCTATTAATCCTTCAGCTATAGTCTCATATAACTCAAATAGATTGACTTTTGTTACGGTTACATTGAGAGTAGCCTGTATTCCCCTGTCATGAATTCTTTTAAGCGTTCCAAGAGGGACTAATGCATTTTCTATGCCTGTATGATAGCTATATGTTTTTAAACCAGGTAAAGAAACACTCATTGAACCTTCATTTTCAGCAATCAAGTCAATTATTTCATCACTTACATTTCTTCCATTACTTATTAAATGTATTTTTACCTTTCTTTTCCTGGTTACAATTTTCCCGCTTCCTTCTTCTATTTCATAACTTAGCCCTTCCAGTCTTGAAGCAAATGCTATAAGTTCTTTTATATCTGGATATAGAGTTGGTTCTCCACCTGTAAATGCGATATCGACTATATTATGCTTTTCAACAAGATGATTAATGCATTTCTTCCATTCCTCTTTATTCAGCAGTTTATCCTTCTTGAATTTGGGAGAAGGAGCTTCCCAGGGGCATGAACAATAAAGACATTTATGATTACAATTATAAGTAAGTTCAATGACACAAGTGCTTGGAAGAATTGTATCTACCGCTAAACTCTGGATTTCCTGGTTCATTTATCAATCGTTCTGTTTTTTATTTCCCTAACAAGATCTTTTTTAGTTTCTCCAAATAATTCTTCATTTCTTCTTCATTATCATTTTCACTTCTAAAAACCAGTTTACCTTCCAAAAATTGTTTCAATAATGAAACTTCATTTAGATGAATTTCGCTATAAACAGGTTCAGTTCTATCAGGATATTGAATTGTTAGTTTAAATTTGTATATCACATTACCTTTACTGCAATTACTGCAGAATCCACTATCATCAACGATTATTTTTATATTCTTAATGCTTTCTAGAATTCTTTTCGCTTCAATAATCCTGTTATATTCTTTTGCGTTATAAACTGTTCCTTTCTTGCATTTACCGCAAATGAAAGTCTCAGTTGTTCTATCAAATGCTACCTTGTAACACATAGCTCCTGGATTAAGATCTCTTTGCTTAGATGCTTTTGAAAGAGAATCTAGTTTAGCTTCAATAGAAGAATAGTTTCTGAATCCCTTATTCGTTTCTTCTGCAGATAAGGAGTTTTTGGTATTATCTCTGCATGATATTCCCAATAGAAGCAATACAACAAGAATTGCCGAAGGAATATGCTTCAAAATACTACCCATCTCTTTCTCCTTTATTTTGTGCTGGTATTCGTAAAAGCTGTAAATAATTTCAATACATTTGGAGCTTGCTCAGGAGTCACTGATAAATCTACTTTCAAGTTTTTGTCTGGAAAAGTAAAACTGAGCCTTAATAATTTCGGTTTCCCAGGATTACAATGACTGCAAAATGCTGTGTCGTCAATTTCAACAATTACTCCTTTCAAAGCTTTGAATTGTCTTTTTATGGAGTTCAACCTTAGTATTATTTTTTCATCATATTTGGTAGCTTTTTTGCATTTTGGACAGATATAGTTCTTGTACTCATCCATATCTACACAGACATAACACATTGCTCCTATCTTCATATTAATTGATTTTTCTTCTTTTGCTATACAATCTAGATCCTTAATAAATTTTTCAGATATCGAGAAATGTGCACTAGCCGTATGCTGGGGTATACTAAACAAAGCCCATATTAACAATATTCTGGCAAGTGCAGGTGGAATACCCTTGAAAAAAAAACTATTCATGAGAGATTATCTCCTCTTTTTATATTTCAATAGAAATTCATATGCTTATTGCTCGCGTTTGTCCTCAATCCCAAGCAGAATTTTCTTCAGTAATGGTAAATAAGTTTTCATATCACTTTCAGAATCTCTTTCACCCTTGTAAATCAAATTCCCTTTTAAAAATTGCGTAAGAATTCCTGTCTGATGAATGTATAACTTACTTGTAACTGGTTCTTTTCTATCAGGATAAAATATTGTTATTTTAAAGAAGTGGTCTGTTTTATTTTTATTGCAATGTCCACAAAAGCCTGAATCATCAATGACTATTTTTAATCCCCTAATATTAGTTAACATTGCTTTTGCATTCCTAATATTCTCTACCACTTCTCTTGACAGGATAGTCGATTTGTTGCATTTCGAGCAAACAAAGTTGGCATAATCAGTGATACAAACTGGTTCATAACACATTGCCCCGGGATTCAAGTCAGTCTGTTTCGGTGTTTTTGCAAGACTGTCAAGTTTTGCTTCCATAGAAGAAAATGTAGTTTTATCCTGGTTTTGACTTTTTCCAGCTGACAGTTTTTCCGTAATTGCAGGATTCTTGTAAATCCCGAACACCAGAAGTAATAACAAAATTGCTCCAGGAACATATTTAATTATAAGAGATCTCACTTTACTTCCTTCCCCAACAGAATTTTTTTCAACAATGGCAAGTATTGTTTCATATCACTTTCATTACCTTGCTCACCCGTGAAAACATGATTTCCTTTCAAGAATTGCACAAGTACTTCAGCTTCATGGAAATTGACACTACTTGCAATTCTATCCTTTTTGTCTGAATATTTTATATAAATTTTGAAGGTTTTCGGAGTAGTGCCAGGATAACAGTGTTCACAAAAACCATTATCAATGACTTTTATATCAAGTTCCTTTATTCCATTCAATTTGCTTCTTGTTGTTTGAATAAGATCATATGTCCATACATCATATTTAGTTGCCTTGCCACATTTCAGGCAAACAAAATTCGTAATATTATTATTTACACATACTGAATAGCACATTGCACCTGGTTTCAATTCTTCAGTCTTTGGAGCTTTTTCAAGACTATCAAGTTTTGCCTCTATTCTAGCATAAGAGAAGAAGCTTTTTCCATATTCAGTACTTGTAAATGCCTGATTTACACCTTCATTTTCCTTGCAGCTAACGCCTAACAATAATAATCCAATGAGTATTGCTGAGGGTAAGTCTCTTATCAATATTGTATTCATAGCCTCTATCTTCTCCATAATATACTTTATGTCAATTGAAAACAAAAACAGCTTCTTTAATTTCTATCATTCATTCAGGATAATATTCCTGACTTTATTGCAATGATTCATTTTAGCTTACTTGACATTTTTTATTTAAACCAATGATATGACAAAAAAGGAGAGAAATGCATAATAAGAGTGTTGTAGATATAGTTGAGATGAAGAAACTCAACAAAAAAATAGTTGCCTTAACCTGCTACGATTATTGTTTTGCAAAAATAATTGGATCTACTGACATAGATATGATACTCATTGGAGATTCTCTTGGAATGGTTATCCAGGGTCATGAAACGACACTTCCCGTAACCCTTGAAGAGATTATATATCATACAAAATGTGTTCAGAGAGCTAATCCAACATGTTTATTAGTAGCTGATTTACCTTTTCTTTCATATCAATCTTCGACAGAAGAAGCAATAAGATCATCTGGAAGAATATTGAAAGAAACAAGAGCCCAGGCAGTCAAGTTAGAAGGATCAAAACCGGAAATCATAGAAGCTATAGTAAATGCTGGAATTCCAGTAATGGGTCATCTTGGATTAACCCCTCAATCTATAAACATCTTCGGTTCATATGCAACAAGAGGCAAGCAAAAACAAGAAGCAGATAAGATACTAAGTGATGCGAAAAGTATTGAAGAAGCAGGTTGCTTTTCAATAGTTCTTGAGAAAATTCCATCTGCTCTCTCTTCAGAAATAACTGATTCGCTAAATATACCCACAATAGGCATTGGAGCTGGCGTACATTGTGATGGTCAAATTCTTGTACTAAATGATATGCTTGGAATGAACTCAGATTTTAAACCTAAATTCGTCAAATTCTATGCAGAACTTGAAAAAACTATAAAAGATGCAGTTAATGAATATTGCTCGGAAGTAAGAAAAACTGAGTTCCCTAAACAAGAGAATTCATACTAGATTACATATAATTATTCTCTAAGCTTTCTGAACAAAGTGGCTGGATTTATTCCAAGAATTTTTGCAGCCTTGTTCCTGTTCCCCCCTACTCTTTCCAAAACATTCCTTATATATATACTTTCTAATTCTGCAAGAGTACCATTAAACTCCTCTAATATCTCACTGTTATCAGAGGATTGTGATACAATTAGTAAGTCTTTTTTATATTCTATATCCTTTGTAATCTCATCTTTTTCGCTTTCAGAATCAATAGGTATATCGCTTGCATATATCTTCTGTCCATGTTTTACTACCACGAGCCTCTCTATTATATTTTCCAATTCCCTTACATTACCTGGCCATTTATATCCCAATAATTTATCCCATGCTTCCTTTGTAATCATTTCGAACATATCTTCCATGTTCAGTCTTTTCAAAAACAACTTCACAAGCTCTTCAATATCATCTTTTCTTTCTTTCAAAGGTGGTATTACTAATGGAATTACATTAAGGCGATAATATAAGTCTTCCCTGAATCTTCCACGTTTTACTTCCTCATACAAGTATTTATTTGTCGCAACTATCAATCTTATATCTATTAACTGAGGAAATGTCTGTCCCAGTGGTAATATTTCTTTTCTCTGTATGGCTCTTAAAAGCTTAACCTGAAGTGATAGTGAAAGTTCACTAATTTCATCCATAAAAAAAGTTCCTTTTTCAGCAGTTGCCATTAATCCAGCTTTTTTGCTGATTGCTCCTGTAAAAGCACCTTTTACAAATCCAAATAGCTCACTTTCCAATAAATTCTCTGGTAATGCTCCACAGTTAACTGCAACAAAAGGATGATCACATCTGTTAGATAGATTATGAATTCGTCTTGCAATAAGCTCTTTCCCAACACCAGATTCTCCCATGATTAAAACAGTTGCATCACTAGCTGCAATTGCAGGAAGTTGCTGTATTATTGACAAGAACGTTGAACTCTTGCCAACTATTGTATCGGGATCTATTGATATTATATCATCAGTTGTCGCAACAGACTGCCTTCTTATATAGCTGCTTCTTTCTAGAGCTTGTTTGATTGCCTCTATAACCTCTTCATTCTTGTATGGTTTTACAATATACTTGAATGCTCCTTTATTCATAGCCTCTATTGTACTTTCTACATCAGCATAAGCTGTCAGTAGAATCGTCACAATCCCAGGATCTATTTTAAGGACTTCCTCTGTCAGTTGTATTCCATTCATTTCAGGCATTCTTATATCAGAAAGTAATAAATCGACAGGATTATTTCTAATATAATCAAGTGCTTCAAGAGAATCATCTGTTGCGAAAACATCATAGTTATAGTCCTTTAGAAGCATCTTTAGCTGAATAACTATAGAGATTTCATCATCAACAATAACTATCTTTTTCATATTAATCTAATATTTAAATAGTATTTTCCAGTCAAGATTAAATAATCTTTCCTTCAAGTCCTTATCATAATCGGTACTTACCTGAACAGAATGAATTCTATTCAGCATATATTCAAGAGATATCTCTTGCTCTCTTTTGTTTACTATATCCTGGGTATATGAAAGATATAAATTCCTTAAAATATATCTTCCTGCAGTAACCTCCAGTGTTTTTGATGAAGTAGCACCTAAATCCGTCTTTATGTAAAATGTAGACAAACCAAAGTTTTTTCCCAAACCTCTAGTCATAAGTACACTCACTGAAGTCAAGGCTGTTGTCAGACCTTGATTTCTCATTACTCCACTTGGCTTGCTTCTTTCAAGATCCGCCCATGTCATTCTTAATGCTATCATGGATAATATGTCAGCCTGGCTATAGTCCTTCTTGGGAAATTCCAGATAATCATAAGCAGTTAGCTCAAGATTGCTCTTTCTTAGTGTACCAGTAAGTTTTGCTTTAATAATAGTATCTTCCTCTCTTACTGAACCTCTAATCATAGTTGAAGCTATAATATTAAGTCTTGGATTAAATTCAGGATTATTATTGAAAATCAACGAACCTTCCTCAATTTTCATTTCATTGCCAAGAATATAGTATTCACCTCTCAAGGTTTCAAGGTTTCCTATAAAAATTATATCCTTATTCCACCATTTAAATCCCATATCAACCTGGATTTCAGCATTCATATCTTGGTTTTTTAACCAGATATTGTTATCTCCTCTGATTCTTAAATCATATTGGAGTGCTCCTGAAGAAGGATTGTATTCTATTGTCTCTTCCTGGTTGAACGGGATACTTATTAAACCTTCAGTCAATTCTACATTACCTTTGACAAGAATATGGTCAGGGGGACCATAAACAAACAATGAAGCATCGCCCTTTATTACAATATCAGGAATTGCATCAAAAAGAATGTCTTGTGCTTCTATTTTTGCAAGAATATGGTTTAATTTAAATCCTCCAATATCTAATTTCCCATTCACATAGATATTTCCACCTTCAGGAGTTTTTGCTTCTATAAAATATGGATCTCCTCCAAACAAAATTCTGTCATATACAAATGCAAGATAAGCATTTACACCTGTGAATATAGTTCCAGTTGGAATGAAAACTACCTGACCATTTTCTATGGACATTTTCCCATCAATTTCTGGTTTTTCCAATGTCCCTTTCAATGTCCCCTTGAAAGAGACATCACCTTTATTTAACGTAATTATATCTGTAAATAAACCTAATAAATCAGTGTCTATTCCTTTAATATCCATCTGCATATCTATCTCGTCTTTATCCGAACTTCCTTTTACAGGAATCCTTCCTTTTACAACTGAAGGTATTTTATTCTGATAAAAACTGGCATTTTCTATATTCAACCAACCATCCTTGTAACTGAAATCTATCTTTCCAAATTCACTCTGAATGCTTGTAGGTTTTACTTCCTTTAAAGCGAAAGGATCTTCTGAATGCTCATCTGGTTTTCTTAAATCATTCAGTTTTTGTGAAATACCTAGATTCTTTACGCTTCCAGTATGATAGACTGTTTTATGCAGGTCAACCTTACCATTAATTTGGGGATTTGAGAAACTTCCTTTTAAAACCATATCAAAGTCTGCTGTTGAACTTATTCTGTGTCTTGGAAAGAACAATCCAGATAACTCCCCTATATTAAACTTGTTCCCTTTTATATTTATCCTATTTATATCTCCAGAATAGGTAAAATATCCTCCTACCTTTACAGTACCAAGTTTTTTATCAAAACCTGATTTTGCATAATTAAACTGCATTGATTGAACTTCTATTCCCCGATCTCCAAAACTCAAATGTATTGGATTTATATTCGTGAAAACCCCTTTGGCTGATTGAATTCTTGTGTTATTAAGATATAACTCCTTATAAACAGTTGATAACTCCCAATTTCCTCTTGTTACAACAAGGAAATCAGGAAGCTCAAATTTAGCTCTTTGAATGATAATATTATTAGGTTGAAAAAAGGCTAATACTTCTCCGGTATTTGCTTCTATCCTTCCTATATTTACTCCTTGTGCGTTCAGATTAACATTTCCCATGAAAAAATAATTGAAATCACTTGTATTTATCCCCTGGATCAACAGATTGTTTATTGTTAAATTACTCGCATAAACACCTTCCCAACCAAAATTTCTTATATTGCCTCTTCCCTGAACAGCAAGGTTTTTTAAAGATCCTTTCAATTGTCCATTAAAACTGGCTAATCCCTTAAAAGGAAGCGGTTTTAATAATGGAAAGTTGCTTGATTTAACACTCAAATCAAAATTCCCATTCCTGAAAACAGTTCCCTTGAAATCAACCACTCCATTCTTCGATGCAATTTTTAAATTGCTGAAATTGACATTAGAAGGATTGTAAACACCAGCAGCTTCAACAAAACTGGAACTGTAATCCTGAAAAAGGATTCCTTTTGTAATTATCTTGAAATTGAAATGCCTTTTAGAAGGAAGAAACTGCTTTCCCTTTATCATAAATTGACCATCAATCTTCCCTCTAAGGCCTTTTACTCCAGTGCTTTTCAGATTGAAGCCTTTGAAAGTTCCTTTTCCTGTATAACTAAAATCCCTGAAATCAATGTTAGAATAATTCAGATGCCAATATGTATCAAAGTACTTTGCGTAAAAATCAGACATATTGAGTCTTTTTTTCCAGAAATCAAATCTTCCTTTTGCTTTATAAAAATCAAGGGTATAAAAAGGTATAGAATCAGAGACTGCAAATGAGTTTATAAAAAAACTATCTTCCTTATAACCTATATTTGTATTAGTCAAGGTATAATATCCTCCCCTGAAAAGCAAATCTGCAGGAATGAAATGATATATATCCTGATAATAAACCTGACTCTTTCTTACTTTGAAAAGAATATCTTCCTTTCCTCTGAGATGCCCTCCAATTCCTGTCAAAACACTTCTTTCATTCAATAATAATTGCTTCCCCTTGATATTTATACCGAGTTCATCCTTATCAATACTTATCAACTTGCATCTGAATCTCTGTTCATTGCTTTTCCCATCTAATTCATTAAGCAATACATAGAAACCATTTTCACTGGAAGTCAGTATTGCATCCATTTTCAACTTCTTGAATGTATAATAAGCTTTTCCGCTATCATCAACAATACCGTTTGAATCCTTGATTATTATCTTGGTTGCAAAAAAGGAAATATCCGTTTTTGATTTTGCTTTTGATTTACTCTTGAAGAAATCAGCAATATTCCAATCTGCCTGGGGAAGATATCTCTTGAAATAAAAATTTGGAGTAGTTATCTTGAGACTATCAATAAAAACCTTTTTATCAAGAAAAAGATAGACAGGTTTCCAAAATAACTCAATATCCTTTATCTTAACAAAAGGTTTTTCTGGTGTTCTGTAATAAAAAAACTCAGCATTCCTGATTCTGACATGAGAAAATAGATCTCCTTCTATTGAATCTACTTTTATTGAGCCATTAACAACCAGCTTTGATAAAGTAGCTAGTGAACTTACCAGATATAAATGCATCGTCTGATTCTTGTAGGTAATTATAAGAAGTGCAGTACAAATGATGGCAATTAGTATACTTATGAATAAGAATCCTTTTGCTATTTCCTTTAATGACTTGAATATTGACTGCATTGTTCTCTCTGTTCCAAGAAAAGATAGATTTGTCAAGTTCTTTGGAGATTTTGTCAGACTAGTTTTCTGTTTTTTATCAAACTCTTGAATTTAGTAGAAATATTTAGAATAAAATTATCTTAATACTTCAATTTTTTTGTACCCAAAATCGGAAATTTTTATTAAATAAACTCCCTTTTTAAGGCCTTCAGGGAGTTTAAATGTCCTTTTGCTATTTCCTTTGCGTAGAATAGTGCTTGAAATCAAGCTTATATATCTGCCAGAAATGTCATAAAGGATAATATCCACTTTTCTCTCTTTTTTAAGATTGAAGTCAAATGTTATGAAATCCTTTATTGGTATTGGATAAATCTTGAGTGTCTCATATTGTTCAATATTACTCTTTTTTATCGCATTTTTTTTTGAATTGAACCCAGTTCCTTGTGCCTCCTTATATCTTTGAATGAAGTCTTGATAATACTGCTGGGCAATTTTTTTATCATGAATCATTACTACATTTTCATCGTTATCATAAAAACCCGCTAATGACCAATTGGACGATCCAGTAATAACAACAGCACTATCATCAAATGGATCAAGTATCATATATTTCGAATGCAATAAACCGCTGGACTGATCAGGAAATCTTACACTATCGCTATATACTGGTGCAGGGGGATCCCAAGGTTCTTCCGCAGTAGAATCTCCCCTCATGTCTCTGGCTTTTGACCAGTCAGTATCCCAGAAAGTTCTATCAAACACTCCCTGAACTTTGAAATTCTCAACAACATCCCATTGTATTTTCATATAATGAGAAACTGTGTCCGAGGAGAAAGCATATATACAAAAATCTGCTTCTTTCTTGCATTCTGAAATCTGTCTAACCATTTTCAGTTCAGTAGTGTCAGTAGGATTAAAGAACAAATTGATTTTTGTTCCATCTATATCAAATTCATGAACAGTGTTATCAGATTTGCGGTTATGAAAGCAACTATTAGCTGAATCTGGTATTTCAGTTCCACTGCCCCACATTTCCTCAAATTCTGTTGTATATGCCCTGGAAATACCATTATCCTGAAAGAAAACTATGTTATTTGCATCCTTGTAAGTATTTGCATAAGTAACATTCCATGAACCTGTCATCGTAAAATCATCATCCATACTTGTACTGTCCCTGAAATCGAATATCCAGAATTTATTATGCATTATATTACTTCTGGGATTCCCTCCAAATGAATCATCTATTACAGGTATCCCTTCATATATTAGCCTTTGAATCTCAGTATCATATTTATGCTCATCATCAGTTATTACTCTTATCTTTACTCCTCTTCTGTACGCTTCAATTATTTTATCTGTTATCTCAGAAAGATCAAGATTATATAAGCATATATCTATACTATATCTAGTTGAATCTATCTTCTCCTTCAGAATTGATACAAAATCTGAAAGACCTTTTGCATAATTCCCGGAATATCCTGTTGTATCGACCTTTGCATTGAAATAGACTTTTATTCTTTCTGCATTAATAATAGTGACTGAAATCAAGATAAGTAATAATACTCGCACATTTTCCTCCATGAAAAACAAGTATGCTGTTATTAATAAAAAGCGAATCTTATGTCAAGGCATGATTCTTCAATTGAATTGACAAATAGTTAGTGTTTTATATATTAATCTTAACAAAGGAATAATGATTGATATTTGCTTTAATAAGTGATATTCATGCAAATCTTCATGCACTAGAAGTCGTTCTAGATAAACTTGATTCAGACAAAATTTCTCAAATATACTCTTTAGGAGATTTAATAGGTTATGGGGCATATCCAAATGAATGCATCGAGATTATTAAGTACAGGAATATTCCTACAATTCTAGGAAATCATGATTCCGTTGGAGCCAAGATAGAGGATATAAGATTTTTTAATAGATTCGCAAAAGAATCAATAATATGGACTCAGATGACGCTTTTAAAAGAAAACAGAAAGTTCTTAGAATCATTAACTTATTACAATAGTTCACTGGAATCTTTACTCGTTCATTCATCACCTTATAACCCAAGCAGATGGCATTATATATTAACCATACAGGAGGCAATGATCCAGTTCCAGTATTTCAGGGAAAAGATATGCTTTTTCGGTCACAGTCATTTGCCAGTAATTATAGACAGCAATGGTGAAATCTACTACCCCAAAAATTATCCTTTTATATTCAAGATGGAGGACAATAAAAGATATCTTGTAAATGTTGGAAGTGTTGGACAGCCAAGAGATAAGGATCCACGAGCATGTTATTTGAAATTTGATACAACACAAAACTGTATAGAGTATCATAGAGCTGAATATGATATTGAATCTGCCCAAAAAGCAATCAGGAAAATCTCAAGAGCTGATTTGTCTGAAGAAACAGCTTCCTATCTTTCAAACAGACTCATAAGAGGAGAATAGTTTGTTTCAAATAACTTCCTGAATTGATTGTCTTAAGTACTCATTTTGAGGAGGTGTTCCAATTGTTATTCTTACCTGATCCTTGAATTTCTCTTCTGTAAAAAACTTTATTATTACTTGTTTCTTTATAAGATGAGGTTGTAGCCTTTTAAAAAAATCAGGCTGAAGTTTTACCAATATGAAATTACTTTCACTTTTATAGCAAGTTGTCAATTCTGGATATTTGCTGAAAAAACTATAGAACTTGTCTCGCTCTTCAATAAACAGATTTGCAATGTGAGAATAATAATCAAATGATTCCAGAGCTGCTACTGCCAGCTCCTCACTTATCCTGTTATAACCAAGATATCTCTCGTTTTTCTCCAATAATCTCTTATAATTGTCTCCTACAAAAGCAAATCCAATTCTAATCCCAGCCATTGCGTAAAGTTTTGAGAAAGTTCTGACTATGATTAATTGAGGATATCTTTCTATAAATCTTGCCTCATAGCTAGGATTATCCTTGCTAAAACCCCAATATGCTTCATCCAGAATTATAATGGTTTCAGGAAGCGTTCTTAAGATCTTCTCTAGATCAGCTAAAGGAAGAGAAGTCCCTGTAGGATTGTTGGGTGAACAAATCAACAAGAACTTTGGATCATGTCTTATTGCTATTTCCAGTATTGAGTTTACATCATAATAGTAATTTCCTTCCTGAGTTTTTAAATAGTAGTATAAAATATCTCCTCCCCTTACAGATATAATTTTGTCAAAATACCACCAGCTTTCATATGGCAGAAGAATGGTGTTTCCTCTTTGCATCAGGTAATTCAGTGAATTAATCAATACATCTACCGCTCCATAACCAGTTAATATACTCTCTTCTTTAACCCCAAATCTTCTTGATAATGCATGTCTGATATTCTTTGCATTATCCCTTGCATATTCAGTGAAGTGTTCCATTTTCAGGTTTGTCATTACTTCTTTGCATATGGGTGCAGGACCAAAGTTATTCTCGTTTTTATCAAGATTTATGGGAAATTTCAAAGCAGTTTCATAGTAATTCATTTATACCTCCATACAATAAATAACAAAGACCTGAATTTTTTCTTGCAAAGTAAGGTCAAGAGAAAACTTAATATCTATTTATATATAGAGGAGTTATTGTTAAATCTCTTGACAGTATTTTTTCCTATAGAAACAGGCATTTAACATGCTTTATGAAAACCAATTTGTAATTGAAACCAACTCCTTGTGCAAAACCTATTATCCGGGTATTGGAGAACAAAATAAACCTGCTTTAGTCGATTTAAATTTGAAAATTAAAAAGGGTGAAATTTATGGCTTTCTGGGTCAAAATGGAGCTGGAAAAACTACCTTAATAAAAATATTGATCGGTTTGATTTTTCCGACATCAGGGAATGGAAACCTTCTTGGATATCGATTTGGAGATATCAGAAGCAGACAGAAATTGGGATACCTCCCCGAATCTCCATATTACCATACTTTTTTAACAGCTACTGAATATCTGGATATTCTTGGGAAACTTCATAAATTAACTGGAAAACAACTGAAAAACAAGATATATATGCTTCTGGAGAAAACTGGATTAAAAGATGCCAGTGATCTTAAAATGAGAGAGTTCTCAAAGGGAATGCTTCAACGTTTTGGGATAGCTCAAGCTTTAATTGGTGATCCAGAACTGGTAATCTTTGATGAACCTACTTCAGGTTTGGATCCAATAGCCAGAAAGGATATCAGAAATATTCTTATTGATTTAAAGAATGATAATAAAACCGTTTTTTTCAGTTCACATATACTATCAGAAGTAGAATCTATAAGCGATAGAGTTGGCATAATTCAGAAAGGAAAACTCATAAAAGAGGGTACCATTCAAGAGTTAACAAGCCTGTCTGGTTATGAAATAAGAGTAACAAACATTGATACTTTGTCTCTGCCTCAGTTAAGAAGTTATGGAAACACTTCTGTGCAGAAAATTGATAAAGATTTTATAATAAGCTTCCCTGAAATAGATAATAATGAGCTTATTAATTACATGAATCTACTGGTAAAAGCGGGAGCACGAATTATTTCAGCAGAATGTAAAAAGGAGCGACTGGAAGATATCTTTGTCAAGCTTGTTAAAGAAAAAGAGGAATAATTCAATGAGATTTCTGGGAATTTTTCTTGCGCTATTCTTATTTATCATTTTTTCTTATATAACAGAAAGTTCTTTTTTAAAGGAAGCCTGGAATAAAAATGATGTAGATACAACACTTCATCCACAACAGATTGTTATGGGAATACTGGGGGAATTCAGAAAGACAATAGCGGCTAATTTATGGGTAAAAACTGATGTGTATCATCATGTTTGGATAGAGTATAGTAAAAAAGGCTGGGAAGAGAACAGTGAAGTTATCCCTATAGATAGACTGATAACTTACTTCGATCCATCATACGTAGAATCCTACTTTGTTGGAGCAAACAGTCTGGCTTTTGGATTCAATAAAGTTGAAGAAAGCATAGATTTTCTTAATGAAGGCATAAAAGCTAATCCTGATGCAGCAAAACTTTATTTCGTGCTTGGACAAGTCTATTTAAGAAAAAAACATGATTTTGAAAGAGCTGCAGTAAATTACAGAAAGGGAATTAATATAGCAAAAAAGAAATACCTTGAAGCTTCTGAGAATTTTAAGAGCACAGATAATGAAGCTGAGAAAACAAAATCTGAAGATGACATGACAGATAGCTTCTATTTCTTTCTGGATAATTCTTATATGCTAGCAAATACTCTTACGCTTCAGGGAAAAAGAAGGGAAGCATTAGATGTGATAAACGAATTTCTTAAACACTTCCCGAATAATAGAACTATGCTGGATTTGAACAAGAGAATATTGTTGGAAAACTCATGGAAGGCACATTTACCTCCTTCACATATTAACAAATAAAGGAGATTTGGGTGAAAGAAAAATTCACAAAAAAATGGAATGATTTTTATGCAGTACACTCCCACTTTTATGATCAAACTCGCTGGCTATATTTATTTGGCAGGAATAATATTTGTGATTGGCTCCCTAAAGACCCACCAGGACCTATTATTGAGATTGGTTGTGGAACAGGATTTAATCTAACCTCTCTGGCAGCAAGATTCCCTGATAAGGAAATCATTGGAGTTGATGCAACAATTCCTATGCTTGATAAAGCAAGGAAAAGAATATCCAGAAATGGTTATGCAGGAAGGATAAGTTTGCAGCAATGCTTTTATGGAAAAGACACTATTCATTGCTTGGATAATAATGGTACAAATGTAAAACCGGGAGTGCTTTTTTTCTCTTATGCATTAACTCTGATGCCTGATTATGAGTATGTAATTGAGCAAGCTTACAAAGATTTATGCCCAAAGGGTTATATAGCTGTTGTTGATTTTGTTGAAACCAAGTTTAAACTTGTTCATGATTGGTTTAAATGGCATCAGGTACAAATGAATGAAGACATTATTCATAAACTGGAAAAGCGCTTCCCTGATTATAATTTAAAAACTTCCCTTGTTTTTGGTGGATTATGGAAGTATTGCATTTTTGTGGGAAAAAAGGCAGAATAGATCAATCCTCAGGTTCATATACTGCTCCCCTTAACTCCAATGGTTTCATGTCATTTAAAGGTGATTTACCCTTTGCCGTATCCTTATTGGAGCGTAAAAGGATCAGATTATTTCCAATTCTAATGACATTGAATACTCTCATTGCCTTGTCTGGAGAATTGCTGGTCAATGTAATCGTATTTCCTGAATAAGTATATGTGCCTTCTATTTGTTTTTTAAAAGGATTTATGTATATGAATTTCATGTTATCTATTAGCTGAAATACATGTACCTGCTTTTTGTTACTATCCCAGTATTCATATTTGCCTTTTCTGAGTGATGGATATTTAAGATTCCCAGCTGGTTCAATATTACTAATATTATAAGTTGCTGAAGAGCCAATTTTAGTCGGGAGCAAACCTGATAAATGTCCAATTTTGCTTGCTTTACCACTTTCAATAGCAATTAGGGTAAGAAAATTTCCCTTCATAAAGTACCTGAATTTTCTTATGTCTACACCATCTTCGAAAACAATTATGTTTCCTTCATATTTATAATAACCAGCTGAAAAACCACCTCTAAGATTTGTATAAATGTAGCAATTATCTTGTCTCAATGTCAAATATTGAGTTTGTGATTTATCTTCCTTTCCATCTACAATCTGTTTGCATGTATAGAAACCAAAAGGAATTGCAGCTGAAATTATACTTGAAATAACAAAAATAAGCAAAAAAATCAATCTCATCTAGTTTCCTCCTCTGTCAAATCAACGCTTAATAAGTACATGAAAGAATTGTCAAGCCTTTTATTAGCTAACATATACAGGTTTCCTTTCTGAATAAGCTATTGCGAAAATCAAAAATGATCATCGGTTTTATTTCATTCCCATTTACTTCTCCCAATCCGAAAATCCTTCCATCAATATCTTGCATCCAATATATACCTTTAACAGACTTGGAAATAATTGTTGAATTTCCATTGGTTAATCTTTTTGTCATGTTCTTATCCAATAACAGAATATTCCATCTTAGCACATTTAAGGGGTTTATCAAATCTCTATTTTCGTTAAATTCGTTCATTCTAATGGCATTTGCAGTATTAAACTCTCCGATACTCAATCTTTCTAGTTTATCTATGCATCCTCCTAATCCAAGTTCGTTTCCAATATCCCTTGCTAGTGATCTGATATAAGTTCCCTTACTGCAATCGATTTTAAGAGCAAGAAAAGGATTATCAAAGTCTATAAATTCCAGGGAATAAATCTCAATTTCCTTTTCGGGTAGTTCCAGATCAATTCCCTTTCTTGCCAAGGAATATGCCCTTTTACCTTTTATTTTTAAAGCTGAATATAAAGGAGGTTTCTGAAGTATCTTGCCTTTATATTTATTCAGCACATAGATAATATCTGTTATTTCAATACTTCCGACATCATGACTATTCATTATTTTTCCAGTTATATCATCACTATCAGTAGTCAATCCTAATCTTATCTTCACCTTATATGTTTTTTTGAATTCATGAATAAAACGCGTAAGCTTGTTTGCCCCGCCTATTGCAATTGGTAAGACTCCTTCTGCAAGTGGATCAAGTGTTCCTATATGACCTACTTTTTCCTTGAATTTTCTCTTGAAATATCTTGTTATATCCATCGATTTCAAACCTTCTGGTTTGTATATGTTTATGAAACAATTCATCCTTCAAATATAGTCGGATATGCTCTTTGAATGCTTTCCTGGATGAAATTCCTTAGACTTGACTCCATAAGAATAAACTTGATCCCCAGACTTAGTTTATAGTCTTTATCATTTACAGGTTCATTCCTGCTCCATATAACTTCTCCGAATATCCAGTTGAAATTGTTACCATCTGGAAATGAGAGAACTTTCAATATAACATATTGAAAACCTGCTTCTATAGAATTTATTTGAATGAAACATCCACCAGGGCTAATATTTCTTGTATGAACAGTTAATTCATTTCCCACAGGAAACCATTTCCCATTTAACTCTTTCAAAAAAGAGATTTTTAATTCAATAGGAACTTCTGTTCTTTTGAATCTTCTAATTACCATAGATATTAATTTTGACCGTAAAAACGCTCTAATATTTGAACAAAAACCTTGACTACATCAGGATCAAATTGCGTTCCTGAATGTTTTTTTAGCTCAATAATTGCTTCCTTGCTTGTCATTGCCTTTCTGTATGGTCTATCAGAAACCATTGCATCATAAGCATCTGCTACAGCAACAATTCTTGCTTGTACAGGAATTTGCTCGTGTTTTAGATGATAATAGCCATTTCCATCCCAATGTTCATGATGATATCGAATCAGAGAAGTCACTTTCTGCAGAAACCCAATACTAGCTATAATATCAGCTCCAATTTGCGAATGCGTCATCATTATCTCATATTCACTTTCTGTCAGAGCACCTTCTTTATGAAGTATCTCACCTGGAATAGCTATCTTGCCTATATCATGCAAAATTGCATAATATTCTATTTCATGAATCTCATCCTGGGGTAATCCCATTGAATGAGCTATTATTATTGCATAACTTGAAACTCTTTCACTATGACCTCTTGTATAAGGATCACTTGCCTCTAATGCAATAGCTAAAGCCCTTACAGTATTATAGTAATTCATCTTAATGCTCTCATATAATCTTGCATTCTCTACAGAGCCTGCTGCTTGTCTGGAAATCAGTTTTACTATTTCATAGTCATTTCTGCTAAAACCAGAACCATTAAGTTTATCATATAAAAGTATTATTGCTGGAATACCATTTGAACTACTGATAGGGTATGCAATAAAACTTTTAAAATCTGGTTCAATAGGTAGAATAGGTTCCCAGTGGAAAACTTCTTGCTTGCTATGGAAGATTTGCCCAATATTATTCTGTGTTATTGTAGACATCACTCCTTTATCTTTTGGTATTCTGACTCCAGATACTCCTTCTCCATCTAATCCATGAAATGATTTTACCTGGTAATTTCCTGATTGCTCCTCAAGCATCAAGATAGCTCCTGATTTTCCTTCAGTAAAATCAAGTGCCAGTTTCAATATGGCTGATAGTAATTCATCCAATTGCAATACTTTACCTAGTATCAGATTAATATCCTTTATTAATTCCAACTGATAGACTTTTTCTTCCTTTTCCTTTTCCAATTCTTCCAGTTTATCTAGATAATCTCTTTTATGATCCATATTCTCTATCAAAAATCTGTCTAGCTTTTTCTCAATAATGCTTGACGGAGTGTAATCATCAAAAATAACATCAGCTACTGGTGAATAGAGAAATTCTTGTATGCTTTCTTCAGGGCTTATTGCAAGAATTACTGTACTCTTGTTGCCTCCACCTTCAAAAGCATAAAGCTCGTCTTGAGAAAGGGATGCATCAATAATGATAATATTAAACTCCTCATTTTTGTCATATCTGTCAGCAAATTCCTTAACTGTATGGAAGACAATAAATTGATACTTTGTTTCTTTGAGTTTCTTTATAATAGATCGTTCAGGAGAACCAATATAAATTAATTTCTTTTCCATTTTTACGTTACATGGCTATATTAATAAAATTATATAAGTTAGTCAAGGCTTTATTATTTCCTGTTGTACAAAAAAGTAAATTCTGGAATCAGGGCAATGTTTTAAGAAGTACACGCAGGAGGTTCAAATGGTTATATCAGAAAATGCCCCAAAGAAGGCTAGAGAATATCTAGATAAAGGTTATAATTGCGCTGAAGCTACTTTCCTTGCTTTGGTAGAAAACAACGCTTCTGAAGAATTGCTTAAAGTTGTAACCCCTTTTGGTGGTGGTATAGGTGCTTCTAGAGATATTTGCGGAATAATTACGGGAGGAGCAATGGGAATTGGATTTTACTTTGGAAGAACTGACCCAAATGATTTAGAAACAAAAAAGAAAAACTACAGACTCACAAGGGATTTCTTGAAGTGGATTTCTGAAAAATATGCAAAAAAATGTGAAGATATTGTGATAACAGATAATTTCAAAGGTCATACTGAAGTCTGCCTTGACATGATAGAAAATTCTGTGAGTTTCCTGAGGAATCTTATTCTGACTAATCTGTAAATGAGAAACAGATTAATCGAGTTAATACTGGAGAGATCATATAGATATAATGAAGAGTCTCCTTTTCTTCTTTCCTCGGGAAGATTAAGTCCTTATTATATTGATTGTAAACAAGTTACATTTTTACCTGAAGGTCAATTTCTTATTGGCCAAATGATATTCTCAATTATCGAAAAACTTGATCCAAAAGGAATTGGTGGAATGACATTAGGTGCGGATCCCATAGCAATTTCAGTATCCTTGATAAGCTATTTGAAAAACAAGCCAATTCCTTCTTTCTCAGTAAGGAAGGAACCCAAAAAACATGGTACTTTAAAATGGATTGAAGGCAATATTGAATCTGGAAGTGAAGTTGTTGTTGTTGATGATGTTATAACAACAGGTAAAAGCACAATAGATGCAATTAAGAGATTAAGGGAGGAAGGTTATAAACCTTTAATTGTAATTGTAATAGTGGACCGAGAAGAAAATAATGGTAAAGAAAACATTGAAAGTATGGGTATTAAAGTAGAACCGCTATTCAAGCTAAGTGAGTTAAGGGATTACCTTTCTTCCCCATAAACCTAGCTTTCTACCCAACTCTTGTTTGTAATAAATCATTCTGAGAGACAGAGATGCACATTTCCTGAACAAGGCAACAGCTTTATTACAAAAGAACGCATTCTTTCTGAAAAGAATGTGAACTATTGTCCCATAAATCATTGAAATATAACAAAATAGTAAGCTCCAGATTCTCATTGGTAACCAATCAAAATTGAGATGTCCCCATTTTTTTATTACCTGATTCACTTGACCTATAACATTTTCTGGTTTTACTTTCATAAAACCTTTTCTTGATAGACTTGCGTCGCCCTTGGTAAGTAGTTTATCATCAATCCTCTTCCAAAATCTATGAGCAATTAGGATTTCTTTTGATTCTTCCCAGTAAAGGATGATTGTTCTGGGCTTGATTGAATTGACATCACAGGCCACTACTTTTATAATCTCTCCTTCCCAGATAACAGGAAGCATGCTACCCCCATAAGGTTTTATGTTAACCTCTCTACCTTCTTTCAAGGCTTTCTGGATTACTTCTTTTTCCAATCGCGATTCATTCATTATCATAAAACAAAGGGGTGCAATTATTTACACCCCTCTTATAAATCATTGAAAACACTCACTATTTGAGATTCTTGACAAAGTCCATTCCAGCTTTAATTGCCTTCTTGTTTAAATCCATTAAATTCTTGCGCTTTACTCCTGTCTGCAATGCTCTTTCTAATGCTTCTTCATTAATGAGTTTTGTTTTTTCCATATAAGCACCTATGATGATCATGTTTGCAACTTTTAGGTCTCCCATATCATCTGCCATTTTAGTTGCTGGAATAGCTATAATATCTACATCCTTTCTGCTTGGCTCTATATCTATCAATGTAGTATTATATATCAAAAGAGCACCTGATTCAAGATATTCCTCTTTCTCGAATTTCTCAAGTGAGGGTTTGTTCATTGCTATTAAAACATCTGCTTTTGCCACAGAAGGTGCTCCTATTGGTTTTTCATCTATTCTTACATGACAATTAGCTGTTCCACCTCTCATTTCAGGTCCATAAGATGGTAGCCAGGTAACATTGAAACCTTCTTCCATGCCAGCAATAGCTAGCATGTTACCTAGAATAAGCACCCCCTGACCACCGAATCCAGCTATCTTGATTCTTGGATTTTTATATTTCTCTTTAACTGATGACATATCTATCTTAACCAAGTCACGCTTCTCAGGCAAATCTAGCTTGCTTTTTGTTTCTTCAGAATTAAGCCTGATTTTTTCAACTTTATGCGATTCTCTTTCATTGATTTTATCTTTTGTAACATGTGGCGTAAAATATGTTATCATGTCAGTTTTTATCCATTTTTTCGCTTCAACAGGACTCATTTTCCAGTTGCTTGGGCAAGTAGAGAGAATCTCAACCAATGAAAAACCTTTGTTATCTATCTGGCATTGTATAGCTTTTCTTACTGCATTGCGAGCTTTATTTATACTTGCAGCATCCATTATAGAAACTCTTTCCAGGTAAGTAGTTGCTTCAAATGTGGCAAGCAATTCTACTACTTTTAAAGGGTATCCTTCATTATATATATTTCGACCATAAGGAGAAGTCATTGTCTTCTGTCCAATCATGGTTGTTGGAGCCATCTGTCCACCAGTCATTCCATAAATAGCATTATTAACAAAGAAAACAGTAATATTCTCTCCTCTGTTTGCTGCTTGCATTATATTATTACCGCCAATTGCAGCCAAATCTCCATCTCCTTGATATGAAATGACTATGCTGTCTGGATTAGCTCTTTTTAAGCCAGTTGCAACAGCAGGAGCTCTTCCATGTGCAACTTGTACATTTCCAGTATCAAAATAGTAGTAGACAAAAACACTGCAACCAACAGGTGATATCATTATTGTCCTGTCTTTTATATCAAAATCCTCTATTGCCTGAGCTATTAGTTTATGGATTATCCCATGACCGCAACCAGGGCAATAATGGGTATTTGTTTTGTCAGATGCCGGACTTCTTAAATAAACATCATAGAAGCCTTTTGGTTTTCTCAAGAATATATTCATATTGCCCCCTATCTAATCTTCTCAATTTGTTGATAAAGTTCAGTAACTGATGGAACGACTCCCCCTGTTCTTCCATAAAAATGAACAGGTTTCAATCCATTAACTGCAAGTTTTACATCTTCAACCATCTGTCCAAGAGAAAGCTCTGAAACGAAGTAAGACTTGCATGACTCTGCAAAATTTCTTATCTCTTTTTCAGGAAACGGGAATAATGTAATTGGTCTGAGAAGACCTGCCTTGATTCCTTTATTCCTGCACTCATCTATCGCTGATTTTAGCAACCTGGAAACAACACCATAACCTATACATATTATTTCTGCATCATCTGTCTTGTATTTTTCAAATCTCACTTCTTCCTTTTTCATCCTCTCATATTTGCCATTCAGTTTTAATATATGATTTTCAAGTTCTATGGGGTCAAGATAGATGGAATTAATAAGGTTCTGCCTTGTTTCTTTATTGCCAAGCACCGCCCAGTCAGGATATTCTCTTCCTGTCAAAGGTTCTGGAAATTCAACAGGTTCCATCATCTGTCCTATATATCCATCTGCTAATATACAAACCGGATTTCTATACTTCTCTGCCAAATCAAAAGCAAGCATTGTTAAATCACACATTTCCTGGGCACTCGCCGGGGCAAGTACCAACAATTTATAAGCACCATGACCTCCTCCCTTTACAATCTGGAAATAGTCACTCTGCTCTGGTGCAATGTTCCCAAGACCTGGTCCTCCACGAGAGATGTCAATTATTACGCATGGAAGCTCACTCCCTGCACAATATGATATACCTTCCTGTTTAAGTGATATTCCAGGAGAACTTGATGCAGTCATAACCCTTCTTCCAGCAGAAGATGCTCCATACACCATCTGAATTGAAGCTATTTCTGATTCAGCCTGCAAGAATACTCTACCTAACAAAGGGAAATACTTTGCTGCAGCATGAGCTATTTCAGATGCTGGTGTTATTGGATATCCAAAATAACATTCACAACCTGCAAGCAACGCTCCCTTTACTATGGCATCATTACCTTTTATAAATTGTTTCGCCATTTCAACTCCTTATGCTGATTTATCTTCCTTATAAACAGTTATAGATTCAGGTTCAGGACACGTATAAAAACAAATCCCGCATCCTATACATCCCTCATTCTTTGGGGTTGCCGGATGGTATCCCAATTTGTTGATATCCTCACTGAAAACTATGACTTTTTTGGGACACGCATCAATACAAAGTCCACATCCTTTGCAATGATTTGCATCAATTTCAATCTTAGGCATTTACGCCTCCTTTTGAGTAAGGTTTATAAATATATATGACATAGGAGAAAGAGACCTATTTTTTAGGCAAGTATTTTTGATTCTTTATAGATTTAATAATCAGCATGATTAAGAGATTTAAATATAAATCATTTATCTTCAACAAGTTAACTTCTCAAAGTGTCTTAGTCAAATTTAGTTAAAAACAACAAAAGGATTAACTTGAAAAACCAAGTTTTTGTCTCTTCCATGAACCAATATTGTTATTGAATAACAATTATTTTCCAATTTTCCTTGACAAAAGATATATCAATTTAATCTTTAACACTTCCTGTCATAGTCAAAGGAGGAAAGTATTCAAATGAAACAGAGTTCTTTTGCTTCAATGAGAGATTATCTATCACAGTTAAAGATTGATGGATTGAGAATTAAAGAGCGTTTCGATGAATACAAATTCCTTTCAGAAAGACTGAAAAATAGGTTTTATTATCGTCGAAATTTAAACGAGGATATTTATCAGAAACTCGTAACTTATTATCAATTAATTATTAACATTTGTGATTTTATTTCATGGCATAAGCAGGAACAAGAGCTTTCTCCTCAGGATTTCTTGAAAAAGCTGCGAAGTTATTATAATGAAATCTGCTCTATGAGCAAATCATTCTGGCAGGCAATCAGTGACATTGAACTTGATAATCCAAGAACTTACTATATCAGTCTGCTTGGACGTATAATGAATGACCTTGATTTAGTTATGCAGGTGCTAGAAGCATATATTTACCAGAAAGATAGCAAATCTTCTCTGGCATTCTAATTTAATCCAGATTGAAAATCTTCTTGTCTATTTTACCATTAAACTCTATTGTTTTGATAGTTGCATCAATGTAACCATTACCATTGATTCTTGTAAGAGTTCTCATTGGTATAACAACATTCTCAATGGTCTTGTAATCCCTGTATACTTCTTCAACTTGAAGTGTTCCTAATTGATGCTTTGTCTCATAGCTTTTTCCTATAATCCTGTAACTAGTTTTGTCAATATATAAGATTACATTTGCTCCTGAAATATCAATCATAATCTTGTATACCTCAGTATCCTGCCATTTATCCTCACCTTTAAATGCAGTGGATGTCGTTTTATCTTCAAGATGGGTGAGAATATACAATTCACTTCTATATATTGAGTTGAATGCTTCCTGATCCTCATCCTTTGTCTGTTTTACAGGTTGTCCATTCAAGGATAATCGCGTCTTGTTTTCATTTATTATCCTCAGATATGTCACACTTAGCTTACTCATGGCAACACTATATTTATCAGGTAAGATTATCCTGGTGCTTATTTTTATATTCTGATTCTCAGTAAGAATTAATCCTTCACTTTCTGATGATACGGTTTTTATTTTCTTAATAGCTTTTAATCCACCTTTTGCTTCAATAACCTTCTCCAAAATTTTGTTACTTTGCTCATCCGCGAACAGATTCCCAACAAGTAAAACCATAATTGTCAATAAAACAACTAAATACTTCATTTTATCCTCCTAAAAATCATTTTGATTGTCTATTATGTAAATCTAATGGAATAATCACTTCAAAAATAGAACCAATGCCTATTTTTGAAGAAACTAGCTGAAGCTGACCTTGATGATATTCTTCAACTATTCTTCTTGCTAAAGCTAAACCCAATCCCCATCCTTTCTTCTTGCTTGTAAACCCTGGGTCAAATATTGCCTTCTGATTGGATGGTAATATACCTCTTCCATTATCCACAATTCTTACTTTTACATTGAATTCATCATATTCTCCAGAAATGGTAATAATCCCTTCATCCTTATCCATAGCTGTTATTGAGTTTTTTAGAAGATTCTCGAAAACCCATTCTAATAACTCCTGATTTCCTTTTACAACTGGTAATTTAGAGACTTCATTTACTATAGAAATTCTCTTGAGTCCGAGATGTGGAGTTCTTTCTTCAAAATAAGTAATAAGATTATCAATAAGAGGATTTAAATCTACATCCTGGAATTTGGGTAAGCTTCCAATCAAGCCAAATCTGGATACAATTTTATTTAATCTCTCAATATCCTTTTTCATTTCTCTTATTTCATGTTTATCTTCAGAAGGATATTCCTCAAGCATTTGAAGCCATCCTAGAATACTTGTGAGTGGTGTTCCAAGTTGATGCGCAGTTTCTTTGGCCATTCCAACCCAGATATAGCTTTGTTCAGTAGTTCTTAAAACCCTGAATGCCATTAAACCAACTGCAGAAAACAGTGAAACAAGTCCAAACTGTATGAATGGAATAAATCTTAATAAAGTACCTAATTTGGATTTCCCTCTGTGCAAGTGACCAATAACAATACTTTCATTATCCTGGAATGCAACAATCGGAATGGGAGGATAAGTGCTATCCATATCCTTTATTATTTTCTTCAGCTTCTGTTCGTCTCTTTCATTAATATCTACGAATACTTGTGCGACACTATTTTCATCAGTAATTATAATTGGAAAGTCAACAATCGCAAGAATTCTCTTGAAGTCACTTGGATTTTTCAATGCTTCTATTGTATTGACTGCGAAATAATTAGCTACAAGATTTGAAACACTTTCTGCATGTTCTTCTAATCTGCTGTAAATAATGTAAGTAAAAATCAAGAAGACTAGACCAATTATTATCAATGCTGCAGCGAAATATGTTTTAATTATATTTCTGTTTAAATATGACATTTATTCCTCATTCAATATATGAAGAAATGAATCTATAAATATTGAAATATCTCCATCCATTACTGCAGCAATATTACCAGACTCAGTCTTCGTTCTATGATCTTTTACCATAGTATAAGGATGGAATGTATAACTTCTTATTTGACTTCCCCATTCAATTTTTTTCTTGAGTTTTTCAAGTTCTCTCTTTTTTTCTTCCTCTATTGCATGATAATATGCATAGATTTTTGCCTGAAGCAAAATCATAGCATTTTCCTTGTTTCTAAGCTGCGATCTTTCATTCTGACATGATATACTTATTCCAGTCGGCAAATGAGTTATACGTACAGCACTATCAGTTGTATTGATGCTTTGACCTCCTGCACCTTGTGAACGAAAAGTTTCCACCCTTAAATCCTCTTCCTTAAGATCCACCTTGATCGTCTTGTCTATTCTAGGATAAACAGATACGCTTGCAAAAGAGGTATGACGTCTGTGATTGGTATCAAAAGGTGATAGTCTTATCAATCTGTGAACTCCTGTTTCTCCCTTCAAATATCCATATGCATATTCTCCCTCTATAGAAAGGGAAATGCTCTTAATACCAGCTTCAAGACCAGTCAGCTGATCAAGTACAACAATCTTATAACCTTGCCTTTCAGACCATCTTTGATACATTCTGGAAAGCATTTCTGCCCAATCCTGTGCATCTGTTCCTCCAGCTCCACTGTGAATTTCAAGAATGGCATCTTTTTCATCATCCTCTTCCTTCAATAGAGCTTTATTCTCAAGTATATCAATTCTTTCTTTCAATTGATTAGTTTCCTCAGTTAACTTTTCTATTGTCTTTTGATCTCCCTCATCTATTGCTAACTGCATTAATTCCGAAAGCATATCAATTTCCTGCCTTGAATTTCTCCACTCTTCAATTTGATTCTCCATCATTTTTTTCTGCTTCAGAATATTCTGAGCTTTCTGCGGATCATTCCAGAAACCTTCTTTATTTATTTCTTCGTCCAGTAATGCGACTCTCTTCGTTTTGTTCTCTATATTGAGTATTTTCCCAATTGTTTCTAGCTGGAGGATTATTTTCTCTATCTGTTCTGACATTATCTGGCAACCTGAAGTTTTTTCTTGTTTTTCATATACTTGAAGACTATTATAAATAGAATTACTATCAGTATTGCAGACAGGATTGGAATAACAAAAGAAAGAATTACAAGGATTGTACTTCCTATATCTTCGATTATGCTTATTACAGTATTTGCAGTGCCAGCAGTCCCTACAGTAGATAATCCTCTCACTCCCGCTTTTATCAAATGAACTCCTTCAGCAATTCCTCCACCAATTATTATTGCAAGAACTGCTTGTAACAAAGGAGGCATCTTTGTCATAACTGCTGCAGCTATAAAAGCACCAGCTATTGGTTTCAGAAGGAATGCAGCTGCATCAAGTATGTTATCAATTGCAGGAAATTTATCTGCAATTATTTCTATTATAACAGCAGTTGTAAAGCATATTACTGAAGGCCAGCTTGAAAGCCAGGTAAAATATTCAGTCAAAGGCAGATTATAGCCAATCAGGGAACCAAACTTGGATGCAATAGAAACAGCGGCAAGAGGAAGAAATGCTCTTATTCCTGCACATGCTGAAAGAGAAAAACCCATTATGGCAGCTGCAATCACCTTGAATACAAAAGCATACTCATTCATATTTTATGAATAGCCATTTTTATTGAATCTAATATTGCTTCCTCGATTATTTCAGTGTAACTTGGATGAGAGAAACATAATTTCTCAATATCATCAACTGTCTTGCCATAATCCATCATCTGAGAAATAATCTGTACAAGATTATCTGAATGATTTCCAAGTATATGTGCTCCAAGAATCTTTTTACTTTTAGTATCTATTAATACTTTCACCTGTCCATCAATATCATTCTCAGCTATCGCCCTTCCAAGAGCTTGATAGGGGAATTGTCCTGTTGCAAAGTCCAGATTCTTTTCCCTGCACTCTTCCTCTGTTAAACCTGCCATAGCAAATTCTGGTTCAGTATAAGCAATTCCAGGGATAACAGGATTTATCAATACATTCTTTCCAAGAATTATATCTATAACCCGTTTTGCTTCAAATGATGCTTTATGTGCAAGCTGCTTTCCACCAATAACATCACCTACTGCAAAGATGTTTTCATAAGAAGTAACTAATTTGTCATTCACTTTGATGTATCCACGTTTATCTTGCTCAATTCCAATCTCAGCAAGTCCAATGTTTTCAGAATTAGGTACTACACCAGTAGCGAGAAGAATTTTATCAGAAAGTACTGGATTCTCAACTCCTTCTATATTTATCTTACATTTATAATCTATTATATCACAGCCAGTTACTTTACTTCCTATCAGGATGTTAATTCCTCTTTTCTTATAGATCAACCTAAGTCTTTTTGCCAAAGCTCTGTCAAATAATGGTAATACCTCTGGTAAATACTCTATTATTGTTATCTTTGTTCCCAGCGCATGATAGATTGTCGCAAACTCCATTCCGATTGCTCCAGCACCTATTATAGCAAGATTCTCTGGTATTTCGTTTAATTTAAGCAGATCTGTGCTTATAAGTATATTTATGCCATCAGGTTTCAGGAATGGAAATATTTGAGGTCTTGAGCCAGTAGAAATAATAAGGTTATCAAAAGAGACTTCTCTTTCTCCATTGTCTATCATCAATTTATGTGGCTCCAGAATCTTGCCACTTCCCCTTATTAAATCAATACCCAGTTTCTTGAACAAGTATTCTATTCCTTGTCTGAGTTTATAAGGAACACTTTCTCGTCTTTCTCTTATTTTATCCCAATTAAATGATAAGTTATCTATCTTCCATCCCAGTTCACTTGATTTCTCCTTCTGATAGAATATTCTGGTGCTTGCAAGAAGGGTTTTTGTTGGTATACAACCCCTATTCAAGCAGGTTCCTCCAATCAAATCCTTCTCCACTATTGCTGTTTTAAGACCATGCTTTGCTGCATATATTGCTCCAACATATCCTGCTGGACCTCCGCCTAAAAAAATCACTTGATAATCCATCATTACCCCCTGTATAATCTACCTTCAAATATCTGGTTATAATATGTAAACTCACCTTTGTCCTTGTCATTATCAATGACACTATAAAAAAGCGAAACCTTGGCATCAAGATCATCTGCAAAATTAACTACAATGGCTTCTGCTGTTTTTGGAAGTTTCGGGGATCCATATTCATATTTCCCATGATGAGAAAGGATTATATGCCCGAGTTTAATAAGTAAATTCTCTGGGAAATACTCTATTTGCCTGTATTCATCAAGAATTATTTCCCATCCCTGAACAACATGACCAATAAGCTCTCCACTCATTGTGCTTGATTGCCTTGGATCTTCCCTGTATTCCTTTATCTTTCCTATATCATGCAGAATTGCTCCTGTTAAAACCAAATCTCTATCCAGTCTTGGAAAATGCTCACATAAATTCTTCACGATTTTAACTACTGATAAAGTATGTTCCAGTAATCCCCCCCTGTATGAATGATGAAGCCTATGGGCAGCAGGAAATGATTTGAAATCCTCTTCATATCTGGCAAATATCTTGCCAAGTAAATCCTGCAGATTGGGTTCAGCTATTTCAGTAATGATATCTATAAGCTCACCCCACATCTCATCAACATTGTAAGGAGTTGTCGGAACAAGAAGTGCAAAATCGAATCCATGCAATTCATCTTCTTCACAAATTGCTCTCATTTTCTCAACCTTGAATTGCAGCTTATCCTGCCATTCTTCTATACTTCCCTTGATAGCAACAGGTTGCATCTCAGAGAAATTCTCTATGATTTCCTTGTCAATATCCCACCATCTTCCTTCAATAGTTCCTGTTGCATCTCCAAGTTCAAGATTAGCATAGAGTTTCCCTATTTTTGAGGTTTTTCCGTATATCTTGTAAAGCATAAGAAATCCCTTGAAGTTATCCCCTGCCTTAACCTGAGAAAGATTCTGTTGATTTCTCATTTATCTTATAATCACTCCCAATCTGTTCCATCTTATTCTATGAAAAATATCTATTGAAGCATAATTAGAATCAAGACTTGATGTTAACCAGGACATATAAATAATCAAAGGTTCACCAAAAATGTATTTCTTGTGAACTGGTCCCCAGAATCTGCTATCAAGGCTATCATCTCTGTTATCTCCAAGCATGAAATAATAGTTTGCCGGGACAATATAAGGACCGAAATTATCCCTTATAACCGGCCAATAACCATGAGCGAATATATCCTTGAAGGTCAATAACTTGCTTGAATCTATTTTCTTATCTTCTACGAAAATCTCGTTGTTTCTCATTTCAATAATTTGTCCTGGAACAGCAATACAAGAAAAGAAAAATTCTTCCTGGTCCTTTGGATATCCTTTCGGATTTATTATTTTTACAATCAAATCATTTCCAGCATCCGGTTTGATAGCAAAAGCTAATTCATTCTCCTTCAATGTATAAGGTTGCATATTCTTCCTGAAATCCTTGTCCCTGATTACTGGATCCACAAACTGAGTATATGGTTCCTTGTACTGCTTTCTGTTGACATATACAACCTTGTCTTTTATTTCTACTGTATCACCTGGAAGTCCAATGCATCTTTTAACAAAATCCCTGTCGGGACTCAGAGGAAAGTGAAATATGCTTATCTTCTGATGTTTAGGTTCAAGCCACCCTCCAATAGAAGCTTCTGTAAATGGTATCTTAAAACCATATAGGAATTTGGCTGCTAGAAGGAAATCTCCTTCCTGCAAAGTCATTCTCATTGATCCACTTGGAATTTCATAAGCCTGGACAACAAATGTTCTTAAAACTAATGCTATACCTACTGTAACAATAAGTGTTTGTATAAAGCTGCTTTTTCTTCCCGCAGTTCTTTTATTACCATTCTTTGCATTTTCATCAATCTGGTTTTTCTGTTTTTTCATCTAAAGAACTCCTGTTAAAAATTCTTGAAACCTGACATGATATTAAATCCAGGACCTGGTAATAATGATAAATCCTCTTTTCTAATATCCTTGCTCTCATTTTTCATTATTCTTGTTATATTTAATGGTATCTGATAAAACCATATTGCTCTTTCAGGATGAGGCATCATTGCCAGTATATTTCCATTCTTGTTTGTCAAACCTGAACAGTTTTCCCATGATCCATTTGGATTGTTATCTTCTTCATTAACATCATTAGATCCATATCTAAAGGCTATCAACTCTTTATCCTTTATCTCCTTAAGTGTCTTCTTGTTTTTACCTGTAAACTTGCCTTCAGCATGTGCTATTGGCAATGGAAAATAATCACTTCTCTTGATATTATTCAAGAATGGGCTTTTGTTCTTGTGATTTACTTTCATGAATATCCATCTACAAATATATCTGCTTCTTCCAGCCATTTTGTTTCTTCCAAGAGCAAGATCTATTTTTCCAGGTTTTAGTCCGGGAACGAGTCCAGTTTCCAGTAATATTTGAGCTCCATTACAAATCCCAAGCACAGGAACTCCCTTTTCAGAAAGTCTGGAGACACTTTCCATTATCTCCTCTTTTGCTGCTACAGCCCCAGCTCTTATCCTGTCTTGATATGAAAAACCTCCAGGCAAGATTATCCCTCCAGCTTTTTTGAGTTGTTTTGGATTTTCATTCCATCTAAATAATCTTGCTTCCAACCCGACAGCTTCTACTGCCAATGCTGTCTCTATTTCACAATTTGTCCCAGGAAATATCACCACGAAAACAGGAAGTTTATTCAACATATATATTTTTTCCAGCCTTTTTCCCAATTAATTCTCTTTTGTTTCAATTTAGTATCAAGAAGAACTTGCTCATTATTATATAATAATAATCTCTCTTCATCAATTACTTTCCCAATAACTCCTGCAAAAATATCCAGTTCTTCAAATGAATTGATTATCGAAGAAGTATTTCTTTTATCAACCTCAAGAAGAAATCCAGAAGATTCAGAAAACAATATAACATCCAAACCCATTTCACTTTTAATCTTGCTGGTATCTATTTCCAGTCCTAATTTACCTGTAAAAGCCATTTCTAAAGCAGCTAAAAGAAGACCTCCTTTTGAGATGTCATGGGCAGAAAGAATTTGCTTCTTCTTGATAAATTTATGCAAATTGCATAAAATTTTTCTTTCTTGCCTCCATCTTGGAATTGGTATTTCACCCCAGCTGCAACCATAATATAGCTCCCTGAAGATTGAACCCCCCAGTTCTTCATATCTCTCTCCAATAAGAATTATTGAACTTTCTGGATTCTTAAATCCCATACTAACAGCATTATTAAAATCATCCAAAATGCCGTAACAAGCAACAATTGGAGAAGGAGGTATTGAATTCCCTTGCTTGCTCTGATTATAAAAACTTACATTTCCTGAAATCACAGGAAGAGGAACATGTTTATTGAATTTATAGCCAATCTCTTCACAGGTATCCTTTATTCCACGAATACTTTCCGAAAAATCATATAAAACAACTGGATCTTCAGGATTTCCGAAATTAAGGCAGTCTGTTATAGCTATTGGTAATGCTCCAGTTGCAGCAACATTATGAATAGATTCAAGGGCAGCTAAAGCTCCAGCTAAATACGGATTCTCTATGCCATAAAAAGGGTTTCCGTCTATTGCAACAGCTATTCCAATCCTGCTATCTGGAAATGGTCTTATGACGCCAGCATCCGCTTCTCCAGGACGAAGAACAGCCCTGCCTCCAACTTCCTGATCATATCCTTCAAATAATACCCTCTTGCTTTCAATATTTGGTGAGTTAAGTATCATTTCCAGTGCTTTTGCAATATCAAGCTGTTTTCTTTTGGGCTTGCAGACTTTTTCTCTTCTCGATGTTACTTGTCTGTTGAGAGTTATCCCTTCAGTGAGAATTGAAACAGGCAGATTGAGTACTTCTTTCCCTTCATGGATTACTATGTATTTGTCATCATTTCTTACTTTTCCTATTGTCCTGGCACAAGCTCCTTCATACATTCTTCCAAGCTCATAATCCTTGTTATATATATTGAGGAGTTTTTGGGCGTGTCTTTCAGGAACAGCCCATATATATCTTTCTTGTGTTTCAGCTGTCAGAATCACTTCAGGAGGAAGGTTTTTTTCTGCTAATTCTATATTATCCAAATAAATATCAGCTCCCTTGCCCCCCTTTCCACAGATCTCTGAACTTGCCCCTAATATACCTCCTGCTCCTAAATCCTTGAAACCTGCGTTTATTTTTTCAATGAATATTAAATCAAAACACGCTCTATTAGCTATAGTTAATATTCTCTTTAGAAATGGATCTGGAACCTGAACAGCACCTTTTTGTGCTTCTTCATTATCCAGAACTACTGATGCAAAAGAAGCCCCTCCAAATCCAGAGGAATCAGTAGCTTTTCCAACTAAAATCAAAACATAAGGTTCAACTGTTGACTCCTTAGGAACATATGAATGTATTATTCTGTCTTTCTCAACTATTCCCAATGCTACTACATTTACAAGACAATTATCATTGTAGTCAGGATGGAGAAAGGTGTCTCCTCCCAGATTAGCGATTCCTAATGGATTAGCATATCCTGCAATTCCATCAACAACACCATTAATTATTTCAAGAGACTGTTCACTTATATCACCGAATCTTAAAGAGTCTAAAACTCCTATTACATCAGCACCCATGCAATAAACATCCCTTACAATCCCGCCAATTCCTGTTGCTGCTCCTTCATAAGGAACAACCTGAGAAGGATGGTTATGGCTTTCATGCCCTACCACCAATCCCCATTCTTTGTTGTTTACTACTCCCAATTTGATTATTCCTGCATCTTCTCCTATTCCTACCCAGACATCAGGATTTTTATGATTGGAAAATATTTTTAAGAATATCCTGCTGGATTTGTAAGAACAATGCTCGCTCCAAACCGTATCGAAAACATATATTTCTAGTTTTGAAGGAGCTCTCCCAAGTTTATTTGACAGTATCTCTAGCTCCTCTATTGAAAGAGAGCAGTTTGTTTCTTTCTTTAGTTTCAAAAGGATGCTTTTAGCTTCTTCCATAATTAAAGCTGGTTTGCCTCTTCTACAAATAATACCCTGTCCTTGCCTTTAAATCTTGCACTTAAAACCAACTCTTCTGCTGCTTCTACAAGCATCTGGACACCTTCACCATCTTTGGGATACTCAGTAACACCACCCGATATACTTAAGTCTTTCTTCCATTCATATTGATGTGGGTATGGAAATTCCTTTATTGTTGTTCTTAAGTTATCCCTGAATTTTGCAACATCCTGTTCAGTTGTTCCTGTCAGTAGTATGACGAATAAATTCCTTTTAACAGATGCAATTATATCAGTTGTCCTGAAAAAAGACGGGAAAAGGCTGGCAAAGTTCTTTAGCAACTGAGTTGCAGCATTTTCTCCAAATTTGCTGGAATAATCTTCAAAATCATCTATTTCAAAAGCGAGTATTGAAAATTTTGTTTTAAATCTCTGACACCTGTTTATTTCGTCTTCTATTCTCCTCATAAGGTAACCTTCATTGTACAATTTAGTTACCTCATCAATATCATTCGGATTTTTGATTTGTTTTATAAGTTCTGTGTTTATGAGAGCCACAGATGTTATCCTGGCTATTAATCCTAATATCTTTTTGTCATAGGGTCTTCTCTTTCGTACCATGCCTATTGTAAGCAGTCCAAGCAATCTATCTTCATACCTCAGTGAAACTCCATAAGCGAATTGCTTATCGTCAGCTTTTTCAAGTTCCTGTCTTACTAGATTACTTTCGTTCTCCAGATCACTATCTGATACTGGATTTCTCTTGCGAATAGCCCATCCTATATAACCTTTTTCTACATCATAGATTTGATCTAGTTTTTCATCAGCATTTGATGTTTTTATCAATGCAAGTTTTTCAGCTTGTCTGTCTGCAATATAAATCTTTATTTCATTCGGGGCATCAAAAAGCCTTCTCAGAAGGCTTATCAGGACTTCACTTTTTTCAGAATTTGATTGCTCCTCTATTAATCTTTTACAGCTTTCTGGAAAACTTGATAGTATATCATCCAATACTTTCTGAGCTTCTTCTGCTTTTCCATAAATTTCATCAAGATGCTTATGCTCTCCCTTCAATCTGTTAAACTCAAAATTAACTTCATTTAATTTTGATGACAAATCATCTTTCTCTTTTTTAGCTGAAGAAGCTTTAAAATAAAAGATTACTGCTACAATAGCAAATATTACGGCTAATGGAATTGCAATTATTTCCATGATTTTACCTCTTTGTTTTTAAACGTTTAAGTACTTCCCTGTATCCTGTTAAAACATCACCTTTGTCTTCCCTGAAAATATCCTTGTCCAGAGACTCTCTTGTTTTAGCATCCCAGAGTCTGCAAGTGTCAGCAGATATTTCATCTGCTAGTAATATTTCTCCCCTGGTATTCCTCCCAAACTCAAGTTTCAAATCAACAAGTATTAAATCTCTTTTGATGAAAAAACTCTTTAGTAAATCATTTACTTTTAATGCAATAACAGAGATTTCTTCAAGTTCTTCACTCTTTGCAAGGTTAAGAAATCTTATATGATCTTGATTGATAAGAGGATCTCCCAAAGCATCATCCTTATAATAAAATTCAAGTATAGCAGGATTGATTGTAGTCCCATTTTGTATTCCAATTCGCTTAACAATACTTCCTGCAGCGACATTCCTTAAAACTACTTCTATCTTGAATATGCTTACCTTCTGAACCATCATTTTTGTATTATCAATCACTTTTATAAAATGAGTTTTTATACCTTCTTTCTGAAGGTATTCAAATAGAATAGATGAAGTCTGATTATTTAAAGCTCCTTTTCCTTCCCTGTTATCCTTTTTCTCAGCATTAAATGCGGTTAAATCATCCTTGAATAACTGGATTAAAACATCTTTATTATCAGTAGTTTCTAAAATTTTTGCTTTGCCTTCATATAGTTTCATTTCAAACCTATCCTTTTTAAAATATTATCTGTATGCATACTGTAGGATTCCATATTAAAAATCTCAGCCCATTCTTCATCATTAAAAAGAAGTCTGATGCTTTTTTCATCCTCTGCAATTTTTCTGAAATCCCTGTTTTCTGTTTGCACTCTCATACTTACTTTCTGAACCATATCATAAGCTTCAGTTCTTGAGATACTCTTTCTTACTAATGCCAGAAGCAGTTTTTGAGAAAAAAATATACCATTTGATAATCCAATATTCCTCTCCATTTTCTCCGGGTGAATCAACAAATTCCTTGTGATGTCTATTGTTTTTACTAGCAAATAGTGTGCCAAAGTAGTACAGTCAGGCAATATAATTCTTTCAACACTTGAATGAGAAATATCTCTTTCATGCCATAGGCTTATGTTATCAAGGGCTGAAGAAACGCTAGATTTTATTATCCTGGCTAATCCAGAAATCTGCTCACAAACCTGGGGATTCCTTTTATGAGGCATTGCAGAAGAACCTTTTTGTCCAACAGAAAAAAACTGCTCCATTTCCTGCACCTCAGTCCTGTGCAAATGTCTTATTTCAGTCATGAATTTATCCAGGCTTCCAGATAACAAGGCCAAAAAACATATAAATTCAGCATGCCTGTCTCTATGCACCACTTGACTTGCTGCAGGCTCATAACCAAGATTTAATTTTCTTAATGCAATTTCCTCTACTTCAGGAGGATTATGTACAAAATTACCTACTGCTCCTGAAAGTTTCCCTATTAGAATTCTATATTTAATTTCTTCCAGTCTTTTCTTATGTCTGTTTATCTCATCAAACCATATTGCAAATTTGTGTCCTACAGTCATTGGTTCTGCATGCACTCCATGTGTTCTTCCCATCATCAATGTATCTTTATATTGCAATATCTTCTCTTTTATTACCTCGCTTAACTCAATAATTTCTTTCTCTATAGCACTTATAGAATCTCTTAATATAAGAGCAAGGCTTGTATCAAGTATATCCGAGCTGGTAAGACCATAATGAAGATAAGGAGCTGGATCATTAAGGTTCTCCCTTATGCAAGTAAGGAAAGCTATCACATCATGCTTTGTCTTGCCTTCTATTTCAAGTATTCTCTTGATATCAAAACTTCCTTTTTCTCTTAGAAGTTTTGAAAAACCTTCAGGAATTATTCCAAGTTCTTCCTGAGCTTCTGCAACTGCAATTTCAACTTCCAGCCATTTGCTGAATTTGTATTGTTCCGTCCATATTGTGTCAAAAGGACTTAATGTGTATCTTGGGATCATATTTCTCCAGTTTTGTTTTCAATTGAATTCGGAGACTCAGAATTCTCTTTTTTTAATGCTAATGGAAAATATTGATTTATAATAAGCACTAATGCAATTACAATCAAGCATATTAAAAAAACTAATCCATTTCTTTTTTCTGTTTCTATCAAAATTCTATTTCAAAGGTTCAGCTTCTTCAATAATCATATTTGGAATATCATCTTCAATCTTGTATATCAATCTGCAATTATTGCAAATCAGCTGATTAAGATCTGGCTTATAATCTAGTCCACCTTTGCATTTTGGGCATGCTAGTATTGCCAACAGCTTTTCTGATAGCATATTACCTCTCTTGTTGTTTTGATTTAGAATTTTATATATGTCTTTTTTGTCAATCATTAAAACACAATACCTTTGACAATTTTCTAGGTTTTTCCAGTTTATCCACTGATTTAGTGATAATAATAAGGAGGTATTATGTTTTCGTGCTACTTAATGATGTTTGTCTTGCTTTTTGCAGATCAGGGACCTGACCTGGCATTATCAAGCAGGAATATTACAGTAACAGGAACAGGGAAAGTAGATCTGCCAGCTGAATTTGGAAGAGTAAGTTTCACTTTAGTTGTAGAAAGCAAATTAGAGGAAGCCCAGTTAAAATTCGCTTCTCTTGAAAACAAAGCAATAGAAATTGGAAAAAGATTTGGTCTGGAAGCAAGTGATTTCCAATTCAACTACTTGTATATAAACCTGAAGCCAGGAACGCTTCTCACTTCAGACAAAGTCAATTTATCTAAATCAGGAAGCGTGAAAGTCAAGCGAATAAATTCGATTCCCGCATTAGTTTCAGCATTACTTAAAGAGGGAATTTCAGTCTCTCCTTATATCAATTATGAAGTGGAAGACATGAGCAAGATTAAGATGCTTGCATTCAAGCAGGCAATTATTGCTGCGCAAACAAAAGCTGATATAGTTGCACAACAGCTGGGAGCTAAAAACCTTCAAATTCTTAGATTCAGCGAATATAGTCCATATGATACATATAGAGGATATAATCAGCCTGTAGCTCAATCAAATGTATCTTACAGTGAAGAATCAAGAGGAGGATTTGGAAACGCTACAATGTCTAAACCAAGAGTAGTTTATCAATTAACTGTCACAGCGATTTTCATGGTTGGGCAATAAAAAAACCCGAAGATGATCTTCGGGTTTTTTGCTTATTAAATTAAATTTACTTCTTAATTGGTTCAGCTTTCTTTGGTTCGCCTTTCTTGGGTTCTGGTTTATCTTTTGGTTCGCCAGGTTCACCAGCAGCTTTGCCTAACTCAATGCTGAATGTGATTTCAACAGGTTTGTCTTGTGCTTTTGGAAGATCCTTCAAGCCTTCCAATTCCTTCCTGAGAGCTCCGTCCAAAGCTTTGTCTTTGCAATCAGTTTTTGTAACCTTTACTTTGCCTGTTTTGTCAACAGTCATTGTAAACATAACTTTTACTGGTTTCAAGTTTTTATTCTTTGCTGCGGAATCAGTGAAGATTTTCTGTAATGCATCAGCTGTTTTCTCCAGATTTGTTTCATATCCTTTTTGAACTTCTTCTGGAACATCTTTAGCTGTAAAATCACCTATCTTTTTAGGTTCTTCCTTCTTGGGTTCCGGTTCGTCTTTCTTTTCAAGATCTTCCTTCTTCACATCATCTTCTTTATCCTTTGGAACCTCTATCTTTTCATCTTTCTTGGGTTGTGGTTGCTCTCCACCGCAACCAAATGCAAAGAACATTCCTATGCAAATTATCAACCCTACAACTAGCCAACGCTTCATCTTAACCTCCTAATTTAGTTTGCTTTGACTAAATAATGATTTGGTATAAACCAGTTTGGATGGTTTTCCATAGAGAATTTGTGAGTTCCCCTCTTCTTATTCTCTACTTTGGTCCTTCTTTTTTCTCTTCCTTCTTGCCTTCCTCTTTCTTTCCCTCGTCACCCTTAGTTTCTTCCTTCTTTTCTTCGCTCTTGATTTCTTCCTTCTTTTCTTCTGGCCTAATGGCTTTCTTCAAATCCTCTTTTGATGGGATTACTTCTTTTTTGTCTGGTTGTTTCTGCTCTTCACCACAACCTAATGAGAACATTGCTGCTAAACATACCAATAACCCAATTACTAGCCACTGCTTCATGTCTACCTCCTTAAACTTATTTAACTACCTATTTTTCTACTAATTGCTCGCCTTTGTATAATTATATATAAATCTTGTCAAGAGAAATCATACAATCATTTGCCAATTGCTTCTTGAATTTCAATCTAATCATTAACATTTCCATATTCCCCATATTATGTGTTCAAACTATTTGAATAGTTCTTTGCCTTTTTTTATCACATCCTTTCCTATATCCTTCATTTCCTTTGGAATAATTTTCTCCTTGTATTTTTTAACCCATTCATGAGCTGGCTTTAAATCAATTATACCTTTATTCTCGAATGGAACTTCTATTTTTATTTCTTTAATTTCGAAAATCGCATTCCCTAATAATTGATAATTCAATTTCTCTTTTTTTATTAGATCGGGTATCAGTTTCAGAAGTTTTATAATACTTACATCTAATGGGGTAGATATATCGGTTTTCTTTTTAGCATCAAGAATGAAACTGCTTGTTTTCTCTCCCTCGCCAATTTCCTTATTTTCAAGCAGGACTTTATAATTGATCCTGGGAATTGATATTGCAAACGAATTGGGATTGTAGACTTCCCATGTTGCGTTTAATTTTATAACTTCGCCATCTATTTTCTCAAAAGATAATCCCTTCAGTGATTTGATAACTGGTTGCTGAGGTTTAATTGTACCACAACCTGACAATACCAGAACAAGAAAAACCAAGAAATAGCTCTTCAAAGCGAATTCTATATATCGTCAATTGGTATCAGTTCAGCGCCGCATTCGGTACAGTTTGTCTGATCAAAGGAATTCTTGGCTCCGCACTCTGGGCATTCTATTGTCTCGAATACGTCATCAGCTAGATCACTACCACATTCCTTGCAATTCTTGGCATCCATGTCATTAATAGCGCCACAACTTGGGCAAACAATGCTTGGACCCTCTTCCAGATCACTACCACATTCCTTGCAATTCTTTGCATCAATGGGATTTTCTGCACCACATCTAGAGCAATAGGTTACTTCTATGATTTCTTCTGGTATTTCTTCAACTGATGTTACAGCTTCAACTGGAGCAAGATCTTCAGAAGGAATTTCATCTAAATCGCTTTCAATAGGAACTTCTTGTTCCTCAAGAACTTCCTCTTTTTGTATAAAACCGCCTGAATCCTCACTTTTCTCAATCATGGAAGAATAAAGATTTATTCTTTCATTTATCATCTGCAATTTATGATCAAAATTTTTCAGCTTCTCATCTTCAGTTGATACAATTCGTTTATATTCCTCTTCATTATTGTATTCCCCGAGTTCATGCCTTACATTAAGTTCATCAATTTCATCCTTCACTACAGTATATTTGTCTTTTATCTCCTGCTGTTGAGTCCTTAGTTGACTAAGTTCATTCTTCAAAGAAACACTCTTCTTAAATACGTTTTCTTGAAGACTTTCCAGCTGAATTTGATAATCTGCTCTTATTTTGACATAGATTTTCTCTTTTACTTCTTTCTTCTTTTCCTCAAGTTTTTTCAAACGATCAATTAGAGTTTCTTTCTGCTTAAGCAGTTCCTGTAGCTCTTTGATATCAACGGTCATTCCCGCCTCCTTTACCATTAGTCAACTTCTTCCAAATCTCAATTAAAACCAAAGATATCATTAAAAGCACGATATAAAAAGCTCCTACCATTAATGTTCTTGATGTGAGACCAAAAAACAATAATTCTGGTATGATTCCCACTTTTTTCAGCATAGCAAATATTACAAGTAAAAAAGAAAAAAGCAGACCTATCTGAACAAATGGTATCATGCTACCACCTTTTCATTAAGTAGTTCAATTATAAAATTCTTCCAAAGAAAAATACTGTTAACATTCAATAATTTTAAATCCTTGTCTAAATCAGCAATTAAAATGCAAGCTAATTTTAATTCATTGTAATCCCATTTGCTTGAATTATTAATATAACTGGCCAATAGATACTCCTTTAAGAACATCTTATTAGCAATTTCTTGTTTGGAAACATTAGCAGCCATATATGCTTTTATCCGGAAAAGTTTTACGAATTCTTTATAGAGTGCAGTTAATATAAGCATGGACTCATTCTGGAGTCCCTTGTAAAGTTCTATGTTATTTAGATAATCCCATGCTTTTAAAACCTTTCTTTCCATAATGGCATTGACAAAATCATAGCTTGATGCTTTAAAATTAGGACTCATCAGATTTAGTAGCTCTTCCTTAAATTCTCCATCTTTAGGTAAATACAATAACATCTTGTCAAACTCAGATACCAATAATGCTGTATTGTCGCTATATTCATAAATTATTTCATCAAGCAATTTGTCTTTAATTCTGATGCTCTTTTCCTTAAGATAGCCTGTGCACCAGTCTTTCAAAATGTGAGGTTTCATTTTCTTGCAGTCGATTTTGGGAATCTTGTTCAGGATTTTGGCAACAGAAGTTCTTCCATCAAGTTTGCTGGTTACAAAAACAATCAATCTATCATTGTCCGATGTAAAAACTAATTCTTCAAATCTTCTTTTTTCATCTGCTATATTTATCTTGTCAGCATTATATATAATAGATAGTTTTCTTGATGAAAACATGCTGAGATTTGAAATGCTATCCAGACATGTAAGCAAATCCGTAATTTCAGCATCAAACTTCTCAATTTCCCCACCCTTTTTAAGGAAATAGGCCTTCAGCACATCAATGGAATGATTCTGAAGATATTCATCTTCACCAATAACCATGATAGAACCTGGAATCTCATCCACGTTTCTCAATGTGCCTTCAAGCTTGATTGCACTAGTTTCATTTGGAAGCCTGTTCATTACTTCTTTCCGGTTATGCTTTCAATAATGTCATTACCCCTATTTCTTTCCTACAATAAATCTGCTCCGCATTTCTTGCATCTCATTTCCTTGTTATCATCAAGGATGTTCTTTTCACCACATACACTACAGGTAACCTCAGCAACTTCCTCAGATTCCAGTTCCTCTATTTCATCCATTATATCAAATTCCTGGCTCTCTTTTTTCTTATCTTCTTTATCTTGCTTCTTTGCATCGACTACAGGAATATCCTTATTTTTTTCCTCAACAATATTTTCCTTTTCTTCCTTGGTTTCTGTATCACCTAAGGCATCTAATGCTTCATTTATCTCATCTTCATTTATATCTGTTGCTATATCAGAATAATCAAGATTAAGATCCTTGATTTTTTCTGATAAATCTGCGTATTTTTTTCTTTTCTGCAATGCTTCTGACATCTGTCTTTTAATATTACCTATTTCTTTTTTCAATGCAGCTTCTTTATCAGCAGATTCTTTGTCATTTATTTCGCCAATGCTGTGCCTTAACATAACATCTGAAAGTTCCTGATTTATACCTTCTTCCTTCTTCTTGAATTCCCTTAATGATTTGTTGGCTTCCTTTATTGAATCTTCTATTTGTGTTTGGTAATCCTTCAGCATTTTTGTGCTATTCTTGACTTTCTGCTCATAATCCTTTTTCAGTTTTTCTATTGTATTGAACTGACGCAAAAGCTTATCAAAACGATCATCGATGACTTCTCTATCCAGTAATGCATCTTCAACTGTTTTAATATCTATTTGTTTGTTGCCTTTCTGATTCATTTATACCCCCTTGATTATTGATTGTTAACTAAACGGACATTAATTGCTCTACTTCCTCTTTTGCTAGTGAAATAAACATATTCTACTGTTTTACCTGGTTCCAGTAATTCTAGTTCTTCTGCAATACAGGCAGTTTCGTGAAAAAAAGCATGCTCCCCACTAATTCTTTCCAGAAAACCTATTTTTTTCCACTTATCATACCAGATAATCTTACCTAATTCAGATTTGTTATTCTTATCAGGTAACGTTTCATACCTCCTATTTAAAAAAATAATTCCCTGAAATCCTGTGCGATGATCCATTGAAATCATCATCAGACAAGAAAGCATAATTCAAAGCAATCTTGTTCAGATAAATCCCTGAACCAGCAGTAAATACGCCTTCATCACTTCCAGCTCTCAATGCTACCCTCTTCTTTATTAAATATTCTATTCCATAATGAAGATTCATCGTAGTTTTTCCCAATGAAAACTGGTCTGCAGTCTGTCTGTTCTCGAAATGCCATTCAGTGTCACTCATTAATGTTAATTCTCCACCAAAAATAAAAGGCATTCTGTAAGCAAAACCCAACCATGGTGATGGAACAATTATCTCCTTCTTCCCAGTGCTCCAGATAAGTGGTGTTGTAAAGCAGTCTTTTACTATTGTTCCTATTACCAATCTTGGATGAACAGGAAACTGCATACCCAAATCAAATCCACCTCCATAAGCAGAATCATCTCCAAGATGCCTGTATATCCCTTTAAAAGTAGCTCCCAATACTAATCCCTTGCTTGAAACAACATTCTTGAAGTATCTGCTGTAACCAAGATTAAGTGCAAAATCCCTGCTCGTTACATATTTACTTATATATGGCCTGTTATCCGCTGAAGGAGGTTTCGAAGGATCAGGTAGTTCAGTATATGGTATATCAGGTACGCTTAACATAGAAAGACCTATTCCAATACCCTCATCCGTTTTATATCTTTTACTGAAACCAATAAAATCAAATTGCGATAATCCTCCGAATTGTTCACAATGCATCGCAAGTATTTCAGGAGTTTGCATTCTTCCCAAGGAAGCTGGATTCCAGTATAATGCTTCAGTACCTAGATTTAATGCAATTCCTCCTCCACCCATTCCAAGAGTTCTAGCTCCTATACCATAAGAAAGGAATTCCCCTGCATATTTGGTTGCATACAACGTGCTTAAAAAACTCATTATAATTAGTATTATTGACTTTTTCATTTTTTCTTGCTCAGTTTGTCTACAAAGTAATCCTTAAAGAAGAGAATAACTTCCTTGGGAGTAAATATATTTATTCCTTCTTCGTCCTTGATTATATCTATCTTCTGCATTTTCTCATAAAAAGGTTTGTATTTCTCAAGTTCAGAAACATCAATCTTTATGGATTCCTTTTCCTTAAAATTCGCACTAATTGTTGCTGTCTTTCCATCTTCTGAAATTTTTATCTCCAAAGGCTCATTATTGACTGGATTTCTGTAAGAAATAGCAAAGGGTATTTCATCTTCTAATAATGCAATCTTATCAACAAACTTGCCAGTTTTTTTCTGATGTTCTACCAAGCCTGATCCTATTTTATATAATATGGCTTTTGTATGTATCTCCTCCAGTGCTATAGTTGCAGAATCATAATCCCCTTTTTCAAAAGGATCCCTCACTTCTGAAGGAAGTGCATCCTTGAATTTCTTTAGTCTGTCTTCAATATGAATAAGGGGATCAGTATCTCCCTTTATCAGAATATATGCACTAATAATAGCATAAATACCTATAATAATAAGCGCTGTTTTTAGCTTCATTTCTTTAATCCTTGCCCCTTCTTAGGAATCCCTAATCAAACGTCAATGCTTTTTTCCCTTCTAGTCACTAATAATCTAATCTTATTAAAGCTTTGTTGCCTGATTTATGAACTAGATAATAGAACTATTATCCTATTTACCTGTTCATAAATTATTCAATCAAAATAATGCTTACTAAGCTTTGTAAAATATAAAGTTTTGTAAATAATATTTTTTGATTGGTACTTGTTAAAGAAATTACTTTACAAAACTATCTATTTTTAAAGCGGTTTTTGCATGTTTTTTGTAGGTTTGCTTTTTTATAGTCTTAGTATCAATTTGCATAGCGAAATATTTCCAGATTTGGATGGCAGCTTTTCATGGGCAAAAGGTTTTTCTGACACTACAACCATAAACTGGCTTGTCACTTGTGAGGTAATACCGATAATTTTTGAAAATCCAACGAATAAAATGAATCTGCGTTTTGCAGTGAGATCTTTTGTTGAGGATGATCCAAAGGGAGTTATCTGGCAGCCAAATTTCCTTCAATATGATATTGAAATAAAAGCTTCCCATAGACTGAACAAAACAACTTTATTCTCGGGAATATGGCATCAATGCAGACATAATGTAGATAGATGGGATCTTACAACAGAATCCTGGGAATACTATTATATCTGCATAAACCAGGAACTCTCATTCATTGTTCTATCAAGTATGTGGGGTGCTTATGGAGGTAATCATAAAGCATCCAGGAATTGGAGTCTTTATAGTCAAATATATTCAAATATACCAATTTTCAAAAAAAGCAAAATATTCTTAAGACCTTCTTATACAGTTGAAGTTACAAGTGCTTATGAAAGGAATAACCTCAGCCATCTCCAGGAATTGTCAATCTCCTATATTCCTGAAAAAATGGAATTGGGCTTGTTCGGAAGTTATAACAGTAAATTTGAATTACATGATTGCGATTCACGAAAAACCAAATATGGATTGCTGGGATTAAGATTTAAAAAAGGAAGTAATTTATTCTTCTAGTCGAACTCAGTTTCTTTTTCTATTTGTGTACTAGTAATCTTTTTCAGATTGTATGCCTTGATTTTCCTGTGGAGATATGTTCGCTCTATACCAAGTATTTCAGATGCCTGAGTAATATTCCATTGAGTCAGATTCAGGACATGAATAATGTATTCTTCTTCTGTTTTTGCCCTGAAGTCCCTTAAAGGGACAATCTTCTCTGATTTAAATGAAATTACTTCACTTTCAACTTTTGATTCGCTTACAGAAGCTGCAACATGTTTTTCCAAGCCGCTTGCATTTATAATATTGCCTTCAGTAATAATGACAAGCCTTTCTATAAGATTTCTGAGTTCTCTCACATTACCAGGCCAGCTATAAGCAGAGAGCTCATTGTAAACATGTGAACTCACTTTCTTTTCAGGCAAGCCGTAATCCCTGCAGAATTTATCTATATAGAAATCGATAATTAAGGGAATATCAGAATATCTTTGCCTTAAAGGGGGAATCTGGAAATTTATCACATTTATTCTGTAGAAAAGATCTTCTCTGAATCTACCTTCTCTTACTTCCTGGGCGAGATTTTTATTAGTAGCAACAACCAATCTTACATCTACCCTGATGCCTTTTTCTCCACCAATTCTCTCAAATTCTCCTTCTTGAAGCACTCTTAATATCTTCACCTGAGTTGAAAGACTCATTTCCCCTATTTCATCAAGAAAAAGAGTCCCTCTGTGTGCAAGTTCGAACTTGCCTTTTCTTGCCTTATATGCATTCGTGAAACTTCCCTTTTCAAAACCAAAAAGCTCACTTTCTATAAGGCTCTCCGGAATTGCAGCACAATTTACTTTTACGAAAGGATAGGATGATCTTTTGCTCTTTTCATGTATCAGATTTGCAAAAGCTTCTTTGCCTGTTCCACTTTCTCCACAAATAAGTACTGTTGCATTTGTTGGAGCAATCTTTTCTACTTCCTGAACCAGCTTCTGCATTTTTTGATCACTATAAATCATTACATATTGAGAAGATACTGTTTCCTTAAGCTGCTTGTTCTCTTGCTTTATACTTCTGCTTTCAAGGGAGTTTCTAATATTTACAAGTATCTTTTCTTTAGATAAAGGTTTTTCTATGAAATCATATGCTCCATATTTCATTGCCTGTACTGCTGTTTCCACATCTGCAAATCCTGATATTACTATTACAATTATATCTTTATCTTGCAGGTGTTTAAGAACCTGATATCCATCCATAACTGGCATCTTAAGATCCAGGATTAATAGATCAATATTCTCATTCTGTATTATCTGGATTGCTTGTGCTCCATCAGCAGCTAGAAATATCTGATAATCAGGTTCACTTGATAAAATCATCTCCAGACTTGATCTTATGTTCTTCTCATCATCTGCTATCAAAATGCTGTACATTCAAAACTCCTTGTTTAGACTTCTGGAAATGTCATAATTACTATCAAACCCCTGGGATGATTGTTTCTAAAATTTATGATAGCTTTATGCTGATCTAAAATTCTATCAACTATCGTTAAACCTAATCCTCTTCCAGATTCTTTTGTTGTAAAATAAATATCTGTAAGTTTTTCCAGATCTTCTTCCTTTACTCCAGGTCCGTCATCCATGAATTGCAAGATAATCTTATTCTTCTCTTTTTCTATTTTTATCTTCAAATTAATTATCCTGTTGCTTTCTTCTGCTTGAATGCTGTTTTGAGTCAGGTTGAGAAGAATCTGTTCAATAAGCTGTTTGTCTGCTTCTATTAAAGGATTTTCAACAAGACACTCAAAAGCAAATCTGATTCTTTCATTATGCTGAAATCTTATAAAATCTATTACAAGTTCTTTCAAACTAATCATACTCATATTAGGTTCAGGAAGCTTGGCAAATTTCTGAAAACTCATTACAAGTTTCTTCAGATGTGAGATTTCTTCCAGGATTTTCTGTGTACAATTATTCAATACATCCTTAAAAATCTCAGGTTTCTCAGTATATATATCTTTTAAATGCTGAATACTAAGAGAAATTGGAGTCAATGGATTCATAATCTCATGAGCCATCTGTTTAGCGATCTGCTGCCACATTACTATTTTCTGTTCTTTCAGTTTTTCCTCCTGCACCCTTTGTTTCTCTATTTCATAATTTTCCAGCTGTTCTGCCATAGAATTAAATGCTCCTATTAGCAAGCCAATTTCTCCTCTTGGCATTACCTTTATACGAGTGGAAAAATCTCCTTTTGCTATTTTAGAAGTCCCTTCAATAAGCTTAACCAGAGGTTTCGTAATTCCCCTTGAAAAAATAACTCCTATGAAAGTCCCAAAAATGATCATTATGAAAGCTGTTAATAGGAATAACCTGTTCAGACTGCTTTCCAATTCAACTTTCTGTCGTTTCAGCCTATCATAATTCTGCACTGCTGCAATAGATGATTCAAACTGTTTAACAAATTCATCATCAAGTTTGTTGCATCCCCAAACGACATATCTATCTGATAATGGCTGCCTGTATACCAATGTTTTTTCATCTCTCTGATATGATTTTGAAACAGAAGTCAAGAAATTCGCAGGGAAATCTTTCTCAGCTTTTATTATTGTATAATTGCTATCTGTAATTGCCCATATCAGTTCTCTTGGTTCAAGTTCATTCAGATCACTGTTTAGTAATTCCTCTCCATATGATAATTGAGCAGAAACTGATCTTGTCAAGAATCTCTTTTTCTCCTGATATCTTACCTGAGCTAACCTGGTAGCTCCTTGAAGCGTTTCTTCAACATCAGGATTTATTCCCAGTCCAAGAGCCCTGTTTGTTATTCCCCTTGTAACTAGAATTAGTGGGATAACCAATAATGCATACCCAATCAATAGTATGAATATTATGCTTGATCTCAATGTTTTAAAAATCATTTTATTTACTCTTATATAAAGGGCTTTTAATAAGTATTTTCTTCTCCGTGGTTTTTATACCTTTTTCTAAAAAAAAGTCGAGAAGCCCCTGAAAAGAAATCCCTTTACCTCTATCTGTTGAAACCCAGTTTCGAAGAGCTTCTTTCTCCTTGCTTGAAAAAGGTTCGCTTTTTGCCGCAACAACAATAAAAAATAAATTGTGGACTTTGAATTGTTCAGGAATAGATAATCTAATTCCATTCAAAGTACATAGTGCTGAAAAAGCCTCATCATCATTATCAAAAGTCTGGCTTATATCATTATCAAGTTTCACATGGAATTCCTCTTCCCATACATCATAGCTTATTTCCTGTAAAAACTCATAACGATCAATAGAGTATTCCTTATCATCCTTTATTATGAATAATGATATTATATATGATATTTTTTTGGGTATACCTGATTTGATTGTTCCTTTCATCCTGCTATCCAATAAATGAG
>JAFGND010000013.1 GCA_016927185.1 Candidatus Coatesiibacteriota bacterium | reverse complement strand
ATTATTTTCAAGGAATAATTATATAAATATCCTTATCTCTCTCCCCCCCCCTCAATACTCCAGTTTCTCATGCAAAGCTGCATGAGAAGAGAGATTGGTTAAGAAGAGAGACGAATCTACTTCGTCAGATCAATATGGAAAGATTGAAAGGAACCTGCAATCAAACATTAGTAAAATTCAAAAGAAATAAGAAAAAAAAGGGAAGCGATTGCTTCCCTTTTATACTGACTTTAATGATAAAATTATCTCAGGTTAGAACGTTTTGGAAGTATCAATCTTGATTTTCCAACTTTGCTTGCCTTGATATCTCTGATAGCTGTTTTGCCTAATTTAGCAGAGCCTGGTTTCCTGCTGAAACTGACACCTTCTCCATACATCTTCTTGATGCCACCCCAGGTTGTCTTTTTGATGCTGTCAAATCCAAATGAAAGATACATCCAAACTGCTTGTGGACATACTCCTGGATTTTCCATTCCAGCTGCAGGATAGACTTTTTTCCATTCTGTCTGACTGCTTGTGAAATCATTGATATAAGCAATACCTCTGATATTCATATATGTGTATACGCCATCAAACCAGTTTCCTTGTCCAAGTGTATCAATTGAGCAGAATGGCAGAAAATGTCCGTCCCCGGCAAGTTCAGTTTTTCTTGCCCATGTTGCGGGATCATAAGCTGATACCATTGAACTGTCTAGAAGCAGTTCTTCATTAAAACAGGAAATTGCAAAGAGAATACAATTTACATCTTTATCATAGCCAAGTCCACGCAACCAGTATGCATATGCGATATCTGCAGGTGCATTAGTCTTGCCTTTATATTCAAGAGCTATTGGATCAACCTCATAAAGTTTTAGGTTATCTCTGTCAACAACAAGTACTCTGTAATTGCTATTATATGTTATATAAAGAACGCCTGTGAGATATGGTGGATTTGTTTCCTGGACTACACTTTCATCCAGCAATACTGAACCAAGGATATCAAGATCATCACTATTCAGATCAAGAAGAAATAACTGCTTGGTTTCATTTCCAACCAATGCCATAGTATCTGCACTATTACTTACACTCATTCCATAGGTATATATATCCTGGGTGAAAAGCCATGATTTTTCCCATGTTCCTGTGTTAACATCACCCATAACAATATAATGTGTTGTCAGGTTAGTAACATATATCTTGCCTTTGACAACAGCTAAACCTGATATCTGCTGTTCTTCCATATATCCAGCTGGTAAGGGATATGATGCTACGCGGTCACCAACTTCTTCTGCTATTAGTCCAGCTGTGCCGACTAAGAGAATTAAAAACAACAAAACTTTCATTATGCCTCCTTTTTTATATGTTAAAAAAATCCAGATTTATATTGGAAATGCCAGAATTTGCTTTTGTTCACCTCCCCTTAAATCATTTTAAAGATTTATTGCTAACTTATTAGACCCTGATTTTTTGTCAACAAAAAAATGGAATCAACCGATTCCTATGCAGGTAAGTCAGAGCATTATTGCATTATTAAGGACTTTTACTGCCTCATCCATTCTATATCCAACTATAATTCCTGCTAGCGAAACGACCAAGACAAGGATCTGGACTAATATCAATATACTTTTCTTCATGTCTATTTGGCGGGAGCGTGTGGGAATTGAACCCACCCTGAATATGAAAACATATCCAGCACTGAGTTTGAAGCCCAGGAGACCCACCAGGACCTATTCACTCCCGTCTTTTTCCTTTCTTTCTTTTATCAGTCTCTTCAAAGACAAACCATATTGCCAGAGATAGAATAAACCTGAAATTGTGACAATAAAATATTGAAGACCGTGAAATAATATTGAAAATCCGAATGCCTCTGTCTTGTCTATCCTGAATATTGCAAGAGAAATTATGCAGCCATATTGAAGTGTTCCTATATTACCCGGTGCTGCTGGAACCATGAGTATCAATGCAACAAGAATGGTAACAAGAGCTGATGCATAAAATGGCAATCCCGAAGAAAAATCACCCGGCATGAGATAAAATGTCAGTTCTGCAGAATAGATAACAACAATCCATAATAATAGAGTATAGAACAGTGCCTTAAGAATATTAAAGGGTTCTTTTATCACTGAAAGCCCATCAATGAACTTGCCCATGAAATCAGATACCTTCTGGTATATCTTCTGGGGCAGGAATCTGGATGAAAATTCTATTATTTTCAGTGCTTTTGGTTTGTTTATATATGCAAGAACCAGAAATGAAATAACAAGAATATAAAATGATAAAGCCAGTATTCCTAATTGAGGAAGTGAAATATGTCCCAGGAATTTTATGTTTATTCTATCTACTCCACTGGGAAGCTTGAAAAATGTCAATATCAGCGTAAACAAAAACAAGACCATTATTCCATCAAGAACTCTCTCAATTACAATTGATGCAAGAGCGCTTGAGCCGGATATACCTTCATGTTTTCCAAGAAGATAAGCTCTTACGAATTCACCCAGTCTTGCAGGATAAATATTACTTACTGCATAACCTATAAGCTCAAAAGACAGAAGTTTCCTTATCCTTATTTCCTTTATTGAACGAAGCAGGTAAAACCACCTTACGGATCTTATAAGGAATCCCAACAAAACAACAATAACTAATATCGGAATATATTCCCAATGTGAGCTCTTGATAAGAATAAGCAGTTTGTCAAGCTGAACTCCATTTAATGAGATGTAAAGAAATAGAATGCTGATAATTAAACCGACTATTAATTGTATTCTCAACTTTTAGTCCGTTTTCTTTTCGATTGGCTGCGCTTGCCTTCTCCAGAATAATAATAATAGTAATAATTGTAATAACCGTAATAACCATATCTTTTCTGGAAATCCAGTTTGTTGAAAATTGCTCCAAGAATTGGAAGATTCATCTTCATTATATTGTCGATTGCCCTTTTCACTATTGCTCTCTTCACACTATACCCATCAACAACAAGACAGACACCATCAACCTTCAAGCCAAGAACAATAGGATCTGTAACCGCAATAATAGGAGGAGAATCAAAAACAAGAACATCAAAATACTTTGTAGACTTATCTATGAAATCATCTATGATTTGGGAACTCAATATTTCTGAGGGATTAGGTGGCATAGTACCAGCAGGCATTACAAACAGGTTATCAATAGAGGTTTTCCTTGCAGATTCCTCAAGTGGTATCCCTCCTAGAATATGATTGGTAAGCCCTGGTTCCTTGTTCATCCCGAAAAGTGAATGCAAAATCGGTCTTCTTAGATCACTGTCTATAAGCAGCGTTTTTGAGCCCATCTGAGACATCGTGATTGCAAGATTTGCTGCAGTTGTTGATTTTCCTTCGCGCGGGCCGCTACTTGTTATAAGAATAGTCTTTATTGTCTTGCCTGCTCTTGAAAACATAATGCTTGTCCTGAGAGATCTGTATGCTTCAGCAGTAGGGCTCTTTGGATCATAATGAGTGACAAGTCTTTCTTCAATAGAGCTGAGCTCGTGCTTGCTCCCTCTCTGGACTTTCCTGTCGCTTGATATCAATGGTATGACTCCCAGGATAGAGAGTCCCGTGAATCGTTGAAGCTCCTCTGGACTTCTTATCCTGTCATCAAGATATTCAAGGAAGAAGGACATAACAAATCCCAGAACCAGTCCCATTATTATCCCGATAAAAAGATCTCTTCTTTTTTGTGGAAGAATAGGTGCTGTTGGTTCCTTGGCAAAATCTATTATTCTTACCCTGCTTAGCTCTCCTGCCTCAGTAATTCTTATAGTCTGATACTGTTCCTTGAGCATGATATAAATCTTCTCAGCTATTGCTCTGTCCCGGACAAGTCTTGCAAGGTTTATCTCTTTCTGTGGAAATCCCAGAAGCTTGCTATTATAGTTATTTACAGCGTTTTTCAGGACTTTTTTCCTTGCATCAAGACCGCTTCTCTGGACTTCAAGAGGAATCAATGTCTTGATGTATTCACTTAGCGTGGACTGGGGGTCAGTAAAATGCTCCTTCGTCAGTACTTCTTCAAGTGCATCAACAAGCTGCCTGGAAGTCTTGCCTATACGTAAATTTATTTCCTTGAGTTTTGGATGATTATCTTTGTATCCCTTTTCTTCAAGCCCTGTTTTTGCCATTTCAAGCTCAACCATCTTGTTTCTGAGCTGCGTGATCATTGGGGAAGAAATATTCTCAAGTTTCGGAACAAATCCAAGTTTTTCTTTCCTTATCTCAGATTCATAATAACCAATCTGTTTTATTACACCTTGATACTGGCTGTTTGCATCGAAGTACATTTTTTCAAGATCACCGATATTCGAAATTATTCTCTGGCCTTCTGCATCAAGATATACAACATTGTTGCTCATCTTGTATGCTTTCAACTGATCCTCAGCATCATCAAGCTGTTTCTTCGTGAAGTTCAGCTGCTCTGCCACAAATTCCTTCATGGCTTTCATAGTGCTTCTTTTATATGAAAGATCCTCTCTCTGGAAAACTTCTGCATAGGTATTGGCAATGAAAGTCGCAATTTTGGGATCAGTGAATCTTATTGTAATGTGAAGGAAATCTGATTGAGGATCTTGTGAAACAACGAGTGAGCTTTTAACCATTATTGATAATATCTTCAATCTCTCTTCTTCTGTAAGATTCATTCCCTTGTACGGTTTCAAGGCAATTGCCAGCTCGTTTTTCCCGAATTCCTTTGCAACAAGCTGAGCCATTTGATAGCTTCTCAAAAAAAGCATCTGATTCTGGAGCAGATATCTCTGACTCAAATACATCGTATAATAAGAGGTAGTAAACTGGCTGTTAAATAAATTAGGTGATGAGGCTTCGAGAAGTACTGTTGATTCAGCTTCATAAATGGGAATAGCCTTATAATTTCTGTACAAAGTGAGGGAAAGAACTGAGATGAAAACCAGAATGACTACCCATAGATGCCTGTAAATAATTGCCAGATATTGCCAGATATTTGGTTGTTCAAAAGGTTGTGAAATATTCTGTTGAACAGGCTGGTTCATTGTCCCTTGACTGCTTCATCTCTTATAAGGAGAAATAAGGTTACAATTGTTGCAACGTCAGCAATATAACCAATAATCCTTTTCCATTCATATCCCTTGTTCTTGGGAATATATATAACATCCCCAGGTTTAAGGATTATGTTCACCTTGTCAGAACCTGTCTTCAGATATTCTTCCAGATCAAGAATCCTCTCCTTGCTGGAGTTTTTTCTTGTCAATCTAACATGCTGGAGATCAGCATTATCTGTTGGTCCTCCAGTCAGAGAAATTGCCTGAATCAAGGTGGAACTATCGAAAACTTGTACTCCTCCAGGTCTCTCTACTTCACCCCATATATAAACCCACATTACAAGATTTCCATCCTTGTCAATAATATAGTCGTGAGAAGGTAGTTTGGGGACAGAAGCCCCTGAAATTGAAGAAATACAAAACATTAAAATAAATGTGGATAACTTTTTTATCATGACTGAGATAGGCATTTAAAATTATATTAATTACGGTCAAGGCTTCTTTTTATTGAATTGATAAGTGAGTTAAAATCAAATTTTCTCTACCTTATTGAAAAAGATTTATTTAAAGTCAACTTTGTAAATCTTACTGAAAAGACAGACTTGTCATCTTCTTTTTAACTTCAATGCCAAAATGATATCTATTTATAATGTTATGAGCATGAGGTTTTTTTTTAATTGACAAAGAAATGCAGTATTATTGCTTGAACTATACTTAATTAAAATAAGAATATTTAATTTGAGAGGTGGGTATGCGAAAAACATTGATTCTAACAGTTATGCTATTGCTTGCATTAAACCTTACTTCATGTATAAGACAAAGTGATTATGACAAACTGAAAGAAGAGCGCGACCAATACATGCGTGAAAGAGATGAATGCAGGCAACAAAGCGAAAGCATGAAAAATGAAATTAATGAACTAAGGGAGCAAAACAGATTGCTGGCAAGAAGGGATTCAATATCTTCTGCAGAACTGAAGAAATTGCAGGAAAGTTTCAGAGATTTGATAAGGGCAAAAAAGGTGGAGCTTATCCTTATCAGGGGCAGAGTTGTTGTAAAACTTGCAGAGGATATATTGTTTGATCCCGGAAAAACCGAATTGAAAAAGGAAGGAAGAGATGTTCTTGAAAGAACTGCAAAAATACTTGTAGAAACTGACAGGGATTGGCAGGTAGCAGGACATACAGATAACAAACCTATCAGGACAGCCAAATTCCCATCCAACTGGGATTTGAGTTCTTCAAGAGCCCTTGTTGTATGCAAGTACTTGATTGAACATGGCATGTCTCCACTAAGATTATCAGCTTCCGGTTTCAGTGAATACTATCCAATTGCCAGAAATGATGATCTTGAAGGCAGGGCAAAAAACAGAAGAATTGAGATTATGCTATTGCCAAACCTTGAGGGATTATATGGTGATATGATTCCAAGAGTTGTTCCACCGCCTTATGAACCTGATAGTGGAAAAGTTGTTGTCAGGGATACTAACAAGAAAGACAAGAACAAGAAGGACAAGAATAAAGACAAAAATAAAGACAAGAATGATGACGATGATGATTTCGGGAATAATTAAATAGAAGAACTCCCATGAACTTGAATAAAGCCTATCATGTTAAGATAGGCTTTATTGTTAATATGAATTTAAAAATATTATTTTGCCTGTTTTTTCTCAATTCAAATCTGATAGCCTCAGATGCAGATTCCCTTGATAATAAAGGACTTAACTGGATTGCAGTAGGAGGCACAACATTGGTTTTGGGAGGTACCTTGATTTATCTCTGGCCAGGTCTGCAAAAATCATGGTGGAAACAAACCGGCTCTTTCCACTGGGAAACCACTAATAGAGAAATGAGATATAAGAATATAGATCACCTGGGTCATATTTATGTAGGAATGGAGATTAGCAAGTTATTTACTACTACAACCGAGTTCTGGAATTTGCCAAAACCTTATCCAGAGTATATAGGGCCGTCAATTTCAACATTATTCTTGTTTGGCATAGAGATGAAAGATGCATATACGCCAGAACATGGTTTCAGCAAGGTTGATATCCTGTCTAATACTCTGGGAGCTTGGTATCCATTCATGCAAAAGAAAATTCCTCAATTGAAACATTATAATCTGAAATACAATTACTGGAAATCTGATGAAAAAGATGAAAAAAATATTGATTTCGTATGGGATTATGGAGGAATGACTTACTGGTTATCAGCTGATCTTGCCAAAGTATTGCCTTTCGAGAATCCGTGGCCTGAATGGTTGAATCTAGCTTTTGGGTATGGAACTACAAGACATTCTGAGATAAGGGATGCAATGGAGCACAGGGAATTATATGTTGGGCTTGATTTAAATCTTGAAGCTCTTCCAGGGAAATCGAAATTCTTGAAAAGAACAAAATCGCTTTTCAATGGATGGCATTTCCCGATGCCTGCCGTTAAAATCTATCCCGATACTAAATTCTATCTCTTGTTCTATGGACCATAGAAATACCTTGCTTTTTTCCATGCTTTTTTTTCTTGAATCGTGAAATTCAAAAGGAGTTGCAATGCTTAGATCGTTAATCATCATTCTTTTCCTGTCATCCTCATTAAGCATGAAAACCGATTTGATAAGTTTAAAGGGTAAAGATTTCCTGAATTCGAAAGCAAGGAAAAAGATGATTCAGCATGAAGGTGATTATCCTTTCAATGTAATACATTATGATCTTAATACAAAAGTGAATTTCGATAATTCCTCGCATGATGGGCAAATAACAGCAAAAACCTTGATTGAACAGAATGGACTTAATCAGGTTGTTTTTGACACCTTTGATTCAGAAATTCAGGAAGTTACATGTAATGATACTACATGCAATTTCCACCTTGATGAGATAAATGGCAAGCTTGCCATGGATTTACCACATTCTTATAATCAAGGAGACACCATAAATCTATCAATAACCTTCAAATGCACCCCTAAGGAGGGAATGTACTTTCATAAAAGAAATGGAAGCAGCATTCCCAATTTCGTAGACACATTTGGAGCTCCTGAGCTTAACAGACACTGGTATCCATGTCATGATGTCCCGGATGACAAAGTTCTGGTTGATTTGTATATAAAGGTTAACTCAGGTTATTTTGCTGCATCAAACGGCGTTCTTAAGGAAATAATCCAGGAAGACACTCTCAAGACATATCACTGGGAAGTGAGTTATCCAATTGCTAATTATCTTATTGCTTTTGTAGCAGGAGATCTGGTAGAACTGAATGATACTTATAAAGGAATGCCCATAAAACATTATGTCTTTCCCGAGGATTCTGCGAATGCAAGAGTAAGTTTCCAGAATACCAACAATATGCTGCAATGTTACGAGGAGCTTTTTGCACCATATCCATTTCCGAATGAAAAATTCGGGTTCGCTGAGATGCTCCAGTTCCAGGGTGGTATGGAAAATCAGACCCTTGTATTCATACATAAGGCATTCATTAATGGAAGAAACAACTGGGATGTTCAATTGCTGGCTCACGAAGTATCTCATATGTGGTTCGGAGATGCAGTGACATGCGGGACATTCAAGGATGTATGGCTGAATGAAGGTTTTGCATCATATTGTGAACCTCTATACCTTTTCTGGGATACCAACGATACAACAGCTTTCAGAAACTATATGAAGGATTTCACAAGATATATTGTAAATTACTCCCATGCATGGGATTGGGCTGTATATGGCTGGTATTCAGAAACATATAATTATATAAACTACAAAAAAGGTGCCTGGGTTCTTCATATGTTGAGACATGAGCTTGGAGACAGCCTTTTCTTCAAAGGTATGAGGGATTATTATAACAAGTTCTTATACACCAATGCAGTAACCGATGAGTTCAAGGCTTCAATGGAAGCAACTTCAGGTAAAAATTTGACAACCTTTTTTGATCAGTGGGTATATAAACCCGGTTATCCTACTTTGGTTTTTGAATGGCATGATTTCGGTTCTGGAACTTATGTAAAAATAGAACAGACACAAACTCAGACACATGCCAATGCTCCTGTTTATGACATTCCCATAGAACTCAAGTTCTCCAATTCCGAAAAAGATACATTGATTGTTTTCAGGTTGAATGAGATAAGCAAGGTTGATACTTTCTCGCTCGGATTCACACCACTTAGAATGCAGATAGATCCGTATGAATGGTTGCTGGAGACTCATCAGGGAAAGGAATTTGGTTTTGACAATTATGCTATGACAGCTAAAAAGATACCAGATAACCTCTATATTTCTGCATGCCCAAATCCCTTCAAAGACAGACTTAAAATTGCCTTATCATGCAATAATAAAGGAAAAGAAGTTGAGTTGTCTGTTTTCAGCATAGATGGAAGAAAACTGAATGAGGTTTTCAAGGGAATAATCAAGGGAAATCACAAGGCAATTGATTTGAATACTTCTTTTCTGAGTACAGGTATCTATATACTGAGGTTGAAATCAGATAAAAAGACTATTTCGAAGAGGATTTTGTGTTTAAGGTGAATTATTTAAGACTGAAATTTGGTGTGAGATTCTTTTTGATTATTATTTAGAAAGGTTTTCTGGTTTCAGAAATATAATATCTTGACTTAAAAACCTATATTTAACTATTGCAGCAGCTATAGTTTTAATATTAAAAGTACTAAAATTTGTTACAGAACGATGATTTAGCAGATATATAGATTGCTGAATCATAAAAGCTTTTCAGGAGGTAGTTTAATGAAGCGGTTAGTAGTAGTTGTTTTAGCCTTGGCTTTTGTTTTTGCATTAATATCATGCGGAGGGGGAAGTCCAAAAGCAACGGTTCAAGAATTCATAGACAAAGCAAAATCAGGGAATGTTGATTCTGCAATGCAGCTTTGCCGCAAAGCAGACCAGGAAGCATTCAAGGAAATCAAGACTATGATGGATGAACTTAAGAAAAAAGATTCAGGAGCTGCAAAGGATTTTGATCTTGGTGAGGCATTAAAAAAACAGACAGCTAATGTTTCCTTAGGCAACGAAACAGTTGAAGGCGATAAAGCTACAGTTGAAATTACTGCAAAAGATGAAAAAGGCGCAGACAAGAAAGACAAGATAGAGCTTGTAAAAGAAGATGGCAAATGGGTTATCAATATGAAGCTTGATCAGGCAGTTGCAGCTGTCAAGCAGCTGAAACAGATGTCAGAGCAGATGAAGAATCAACCTGATCAACCTGATTTGAAAAAGGTTGATATTCCAGAAACAAAGGACGAAGGCAAGAAGGAAGAGCCAAAGAAAGAAGAACCAAAGAAAGCTCCAGAGAAGAAATAAATCTCTGTTAAGACGTCTAAAGGGGGGTGTTTCAGGCACCCCTTTTTTTTGTCTTAAAAATGTTTTTACATTATCCTTGACAAAACCATTGAATATCAATCTGCTTAAACTAGTGAAAGAAAGAAGTTCCATTAACATCCTGCAGAAGAATCTGTACTTGACTACTGTTGAGCTGGAAAGATTCTTGAAAACAGGAAAGAACCTGTCTGAAGAAGAAAAACTGCAACTTCTGATTTACATAAAGCAGACTGATTCAACAACCCAGATACCAAGAGCTGTCCTGAAGAGGATCATCTACAGATTAGAGCAGATAAATGAAAAGGACTTTGATGATAACTTGAATGCAATACTGTCATTTTACTTGCTCAAGCTTGCAGATAGCGAGTTTATGTGTCTGAACCTTAAAAACTCGTACTTTTTCTACATAAGAGCTATGGAATTGACTGGCTATAAACCAGAAATTTCAGATTTTACAGAGGAAAGGGATCTGGAAAAAGATTTGCAAAGAGAAGCTTTTTATAGATTTGTTTCCATGCATGATTTCCCAGATGCTCTTCTGAGAAGACTGAAGGAGTTGATAGAGAAAACAAACAATGTTTATCAAACAAGTATCGGTTATGCAAATATCTTGCTGGTTGATTCTGGTGTTGAAGGTGCCTCTTTTTGTCTGCCTCTAAAAATAATTTCTGGCGAGGATTCATATCATCCAGACTGTTTCCTTTTTGATAATATCCTGCATAGTGACAAGCCAGAAATGATACGGTTTACGGAAAGAGCTGAAAGTATTGCTAAAAAGACTCTTTCTGAAAACAATTATAATTTCCGTAATGATGACTTTGATTCAAGAAAATATAGAATCACAATGAGGGATGTCCTTCCAAGTATTCATGGAAACTCTCTTGGCTTCGGTTTGACTACTTCATTCATCTCATATTTATCACAATTTGGGGAAAATGAATTTATACTGAGAAACAGCATGGATATAGCAGGAAGTGCAGCTTTGAATGAAGATGGTTCATTCAGTTCTGTTGCAGACTATTATGATAAAATAGTTGCTGCCATTGAAAATGGAATAACAAATATCTATTTCCCCTCGATTGCAAGGAAAGAAGAGGATGAAATATTCAAGAAGCTGAATACTGAATTTCCCAATCTTGCTGACAAAATTAGCATCTATTATATTGATGGAGTATGGCAATTGATTTCAGATGAGAATATTTTCGAGAGATCAGCAAGAAGATACAAGAAAAGGAACAAGATTAAGTCTGTTATATCTCAATATGCTTTGGGAGTTCTTATTGGCTTATCTGCATATCTTGCTTTCATTTACTCAAAGCAACTGATTACATGGAATGAAAGAATAGATAATTCTTTCTATAATGAAAATATCCTTAGCACAACATTAAGAGATGGATCTTTATATAGACTGGAGATACTTTCTGATAATCTTAACATAAAAAAATTCATGACAATACCCGAAAACTGGAGTAGAAAGCCTTCCATACTTTTTATTGAAAATAACAAAATAAGAATATGGAATATCAAAGAGCACTCACTTAGTGATTATGATTTGAAGCCTGGGAAATATCCTTTCATTATTGACTGCGATTTACAAACATCTGATAATCGTTCTTATTTTTTAATAAACAGCAGAAATGAAGACATTAACACCATTTCATGTTATTCAGTAGCTCTTTCCAATCCGTTTTGCGTAGAAAGCAGCTACAAAATCATTTCATACCGGTATCTTAAATCAAACTTTGACCAGAATATTTATGACAGATTAGTCATGCTTCAAATAAAAAGACGTGATAGAAAGGATGCATTAGATGAATTGATAATCACTTCCATACAAATTCCTCCCATGACAAACACAACTCAGATACTCTATCTTGATAACCTGAAGTGGTCTGATCAGGATTTCTTCAAATTCCTTTATCTTAACGGAAGACTGGTAATTTATCTTGATTTGAAAGATTACAATAATTTGGATGATTTCATTATAGAAACAGGACTTATGCCTTATGACAGGAATTGTCTTCCAGAAATTATTCACGCAAGTGTTCTTCATAAGAATAAACCATTGATGAGCTTTGAAGTAAACTTAACCCCCCCCACAGACAGATACAGAAAGACATTCCCAGAAAACCTGAAAAAAATGAGTGTTTCAATAGATATAAGAGGTTTCAAATTCCAGAAAAGCGTTTTAATAACAAGGAATGCTTTTTATGATTAGTATTTATAATCTTAAGTCTCTTCTGGCTGAAACAAATGATAACATAAATAGAATTTTGATGATTCTTGAAGAATATGAGAAAACAAAGGATTTCATTGAAACAGAATTCCTTTTTCAAAGCCTTATTTTTGAGCTTAACAAGTATCTGAATTCAGACTTCATATCAATAAGAATACTTGAGAAATGCAGAAAGGTGATAGAAGAAAGTTATAGTTTTAGAAGTGATTTTACAAGGAAATTTTACAATACTATTGCTTATGCAAAAGTAAGGTCCAGTGATTTTGAAAAAGCAAGAGAACTATTAAACAATAATAGTATTGTTTCCCCCAAAAGCGTGCATGAGATTCAGCAAAGCATAATAAAAGACGGATACCAAGACTGGATAAGAAACAAGGAATATGAATGGCATAACATAATTTCCACAAGCAGTAGTTTGAAATGTTTTGCATTGCAGTATAATACCTTATTTGAAAAGGGATTTGCATTCAGGCTTCATGCAAAACCTGATCTTGAAGACAAGAATCCAAAGATATGGAGTTCTAGATTGAATGATCTCAAGAAAATAGCTAGAAATATCCTGAATGATAAAGTAACTGAGGTTAACGAAGAAGAGCATCTTGTTTTCGAAAACCTGCCTCTTACCGTTCAGTCTCAGCTTGATTTGCCTATCCTTTTTCTGTATTTATGCCATATAGCAAACAAATCACAATCTGTGTTCAGGCTTGAAATATCCCAGGACACTCTTGTTTATGGAGAAATAAATGAAAAAGTGGAAATAGAAGATATTCCTTTAGCTGAATTAAGCCAGATTGTTACTGATGAAGGATTGAGATACCATACATTACCATCTCATCAGAAAACAAACATAAAGAATCTCAGAAGAAATAGCTTATTAATAATCAAAGACCTGAACGATGAGATATTAAGCTTAAAACCTTTAAATATGATAATTAAAAGGGAAGGGAAAAATAACCTTTTAATAAAGAGATTATGTATAAGCATGTTAGTAACCTTGTTTCTATGCATGATTATAATGTTATATGAATCATTGGATTATCTAAATGGTGGATATGCTTTGAATGGCAGGATATTGGAAATCCTTGATGACAGAGGAAAAATCGTAAAGAGGATACAGATGAATAGACTGTATGATGAAAAGGAAATAATTCCGCTTGGGCAGGGAAACTATGTTTTAATTCACATTGAAGAAAACAGGCTGTTTTTAAGCAAGAATTTGAATGATAAAATTTACATATTTAATGAATACGATATTTTAGATAATTCGTATTATGCAGGTGGGGGAAAACTGAGAGATTCTGATCTCATATATTTGAAATTCTATGAAAGATCAACAGATAGAAATAAACCCGAAACGTTTTTCTACCTGCTTCCAGCGAGTAAATTCACTATCATGAAACCTTTAAGAATTGGAAAAGAGGGACATGAAATGACTTCATCTCCTTATGAACTGAAAAACTGCAGAATGGAATTAGTTGAATAGAACAAACTCCACATTATCAAATTGCCTTGATTTAGGTGAAGGCTTGAATTTTATTCTGAACATGCCATATCCCTGAATGTGAAATTTTATTTCGCTGGTAAAATCGGGAACTTTAAGGTAAAGACTTTTTTCTATGAAAATTTCTACCAGGTCTGATTTAGCTGCAACAAACTCTCCTTCAATACCTGCTTGCTCCGTTAAACCTAACGGTGCTTTATATGCCATTCATCAGCCTTTTATTACAATGTCTTCCTTTATAAAAAGCTTGTTCCCTCTAATACTAAGATAATCAGATAACCACTCATTTAGCTGTTCAAAGAAAATCACCGTGCTGCTCCCAGGCATGACTTGATTTTATCCGCATATTCTTCATTCCAGAACCAGAACAGTATAAATCCTATAAATCCAAAAACAGCTAAAATTATTATTCCGGGAACTAAATATTTCGTCATCTTAGTCCTTTAAAATATCTAATCTTGTTATTCTGAATCTTCAGGAGTAATAATATCTGGAGCAGCTTCAGGATTATGATATTTGTCTTCAAGATTTTCAGAAGAAGGTCTGATTTTCTTTATTACAAAGAAAGCTATCGCAACTACAACTATAAGGATTCCAGGTATAATTGCCAAAAAGATGGGAATTCTTCCTAAATGATTAAAAAATGTCATTAGCACTTTCTTTGACTTCATGAAATGCTTCTTGCTAAAAAGAAATTTTGCTAAAGCTAAATACATACATTCCTCCAGATAGCAATGAAAACCAGCTGTTTAAAGCCTATTTACAAACAAATTTGTCAAGCATTCTATATCCTGATATTGTCGAATAATTACTAAATCAAATATCTTTGCTTGACAAAACACTTTGAAAATTGCTATTTGCCAGAAGACAATGAAAGGAATGATATGGATTTCTTTGATTCACTAATCGCAAGAGATATAGAAGAACTAATAGCCATTTATGTTTTTTTCAGAAATTTTGAACCAACAAGGATATGGACAAGAAAAGTTTTCGATTTCATAAACAGGGAAGATACTGAATCTTTTCAGAAAGACATATTTTCGTCTTTGAATAAATATTTGAACAAAGACAAAGGTGAACTTATTTTAAAACTCTTTTTTGAATGGAATCAAATACTGAATATTCCCAATACAGTTTACAGAGCAGAAGCTGATCTTCAATCAAATGCCAAAACCATTGTAAAAGAAACTATGAAAATAATATCTGAATCAGATTCATTAATGAAAGATGAGACATCTACTGATAAATTAGTAGAATGGGAGCTTAACAAATTTTTCGTCAATCTTAAAAACAGGATAATGGGAATAAAAGATACTAGCAGGGATTATATGCTTGATACAATAAAAGACTATTTCAAGGATAGACCTCAGGAGCAGATTGCATTTCTTGCAGGTGCAGCATCGGCAAAAAATTACAGCCCAGAGCTTATGATGGAAAGCTTTCTTGATGAAAGACTGGGATCCTATTTCTATAGATTGATTGACTATTCAGGAACGACTGCATACACCGATTTCATGATTGCTCTGGGAAAATTCAATAATCTCTGGGGTTATACTATTGGAATAGACGACAAATATCATCTTAATCCTGGGATTGCAATGCTTTTGAACACTGGATTTGTAACTGTAGCTGTTGGACAACAGGCAATTATCAATTGGTCATCACAGAATATAAAGAGGAAAATAATGCCTCTGGTTCTGACTCAAATAACTTTATCACCAATTACCTATCTAAAGGATAGAAAAACCTCAACAATTACACAGGCATTATCTTTCTATTCAAATTTAGAAAGGCAATATACTGACATAAGCGAATCCTTAAGAATATCAAGAAAAATACTCTCAGAAATTGAAGCCCAGCAAAACTCCACAAAAATGGATATTGAAGAAACAAGAAATAAGATTAAGGAAATAGAGAAGGATAAATGGGAAACGCAGGTTGAAATTTTTGAGTATTTTTTTAATCAAATTGAAGAGAGAGATGCATTAGCAAGTCTTGGTTTTGAAAACGAGGTTGGAAGGATAACAGCGATTTCCTCGAATATTACTCTTCTCAAGGAAGAAATAGAGAAATCTGAGAAAAGCCCTGAACTCTGGGATAGACTTTCAAGCCATATCACATCAATATTCAAGAATCAGGAAATAAAAAAACTGGAAAATGACATAAGAGCTGAAATCAAGGAGATTATTGATCATTTGCTTGTTGCATGGGAAACAAATGAACAAGATGTATTGAGGAATTATATCAAGGAAGAGGTTATTAATGAACTTGAGGAACTTGCAAAAATAAAAGCTGAGCTGAGAACCCTCAATCAGAATCTGAAAACAAGAGAAGCTGAATTCAGGACCAGAGATAAGATAATTGATGGTTTAGAAAAGGAATGTGAAATTGCCGAAAAGGAAAAAAAGAACTATCTGACTGAATATCCGGCACTTTCAGAATTGTCAGAATTGGAAGAATAAACCCCTATATCTTTGTAAAAAGTATAAATACCTAAGATTATGTCTATAATTAAGAAAGAATAGTCTTTGTCAATGTAATCCAGATGCATTAAATGCCTTGTTTTCAAATAGTTCAGCCTTAATAAATCCTTGATTGATCTATATTTACCATCTTCTTTGTATGACAAAAGTGACCAGGCAAAGTCCATTCTGAGAATACTAATAATATTGTCTTTCCTTAGATGTAATGCTTCAGCATCAGGAGTATAAATCAAATCGAAGCCTTCTTTCATGATTCTTCTTGAAATATCTACATCCTCGCTGTTAGTTCTCAACTCTTCATTATATCCGCCAATCTTTTTCAAAACACTGGTTTTGAATAAAGTATTGGCACCAGCAAGAAAACCAGGATTTAGAATTTCACAATTACCCCAGTGCTGCATTCTATGTTTAGCTCTCCATCTGTCAGCCATACTTTCCAGGTTAACTTCCTTCAAGTATCCACCAGAACCTGCAATCTTGTCTGATTTGTCTATTTTTGAAAACAGTATTCCCAACCAGTTTTTTTCTGGTATCACATCTGAATCCAGAGAGGCAATATATTCACTCAAGCAATTATTTAATGCAGTGTTTCTTGCTCTTGCAAGCCCTTGATTAACAGGATGTCTTATTATTTCTATTGGATATTTATCATTTCTGAAAGGAAGTTCTTCCTTGCTACCATCGTTTATTAAAATAACTCTTTCAGGTTTTGGTTCAAGTTCCAGAATTCCCTTGATTACTTTCTCTATTGTTCTGCTTGCATTATAAAAAGGTACATATAAAGTTACTGGAAGCATATCAGATAGTGAAAATGCAGTTTCCCGTGTCTTCAAGAATAGTCATTCTTTTCTTGCCAAGAAGAATTTCTACGGGAGGTTCTATTGAATCTTCAATCTCTATTCTGGCATCAGGATATATTCCATGCTCCACTTTCAAATCATTCCTTACTTCCTCTTCTCTCTTCTCAAGCATATATAGATTAAATAGATTAAGTGATAGCTTATTTCCCAGGTCAATATCAAGTGGTGGATTTGATATCAAATTTATGCAATTCGCTAATGCATCTTCATCATATTGATAATTTGATTTTAAAATCCTCTTTAAAATCTCTATATTCTTTTTTATCAGCATTCTATTTGTAGAAATTTCTTCGAGCAATCTGACTTTATCAGTAATTTCTGCTTCAATTATTGGATTCAAACCGATTTCAAGGCTAGATTCTCCTTTCACCTTGAATACCTTTATCCCTTTTGTTGCTGAAACACTTGATTTTATCAATTCTCCTTTTATTTCAATCCAGTCTGAAGTAACAATCTCAGAATCTTTCACTTTATTTGATACTTCTACTTTTCCTCTCGATTTTACTGATGAATTAATTATCGATTTGCAGTTTATATTACTGTTAACTTCTATTTCACTTTCCAGAATATCTCCTGATACAAACAAATCACCACACGATTTTAGAATGGAATCATCAATTCTTCCATTAATTCTTGTATTCCCCCATATTTCAATTGATATTCCCTGTGAAACATCTCCATCAATAATTGCATTGCCAACAAAAAAGATGTTTCCTGTGCTTTTATCTGCATTACCGTGAATTATAAGCTGCTTCTCCACGAATATCTTGTTCTCCTTGAAAACTGCAAATCCATTCCATGAAGCAACTAATATCCTGCTATCAGTTTTAAGAACTTCTGTTCCATCACCTGCAGGGAAAGGAATATCGTTTTTTATTTGCATGTGTTCTATTTCACCATGAATATTGAAGCCCTGTTGTCCTTTTCCTGTTTTCACTGCCAGAATCTGGCCTTTTACTACATTTACTCCTGGATGTCCTTCACAAACCGCTTTTCCATCACTATAGGTTTCCTCTTCAAATACAAGTAATCTTATGGAGGTATTATCAAGAGGTATCATTCTTGAACCCTGGGCAACTAATATCTTCTTGTTGAAATGCTTATCATCAATTATTTTTTTTATATTGTTGTAAAGGATACCAGCTATTATCTTCTTTTCTGCAAGAAAGTTGATTATGCCTTTGAAGGTGATTGAATCAGCTTCATCTTCAGAAACAAGCAAGAAAGCCTGTAATTCATCTTCTGATACAAATAATTCCATCAGCTGTTGCTGCCAGTAATTCTGTTTTATTTAATAAGGTGCAGCCAGTCCACAAGCAGGAATTGTACCCTTCCAATAAGAAGCGATATACGAGCCATTACTGTAAATCCGAAAGAAGCTCCAAAACTTACCATAATGAAACCAATACCTACCTTGGCTAGTTTTCCCACCACCCCTGTGTGTGGAGTTGAAAAGTAGAAATAAAACAGGGTTGTCAAAACTCCTATAAAAACAAGTATGAAATCAAGATTAAGAAACAGGCTGTTACTTAGTGCAAAACCAAAATTATTCTTCCTTCCAGGAAACTTAGCCATATCCTTAGGGTCTGCCTGCTTGATTACTTTGACTTCATCCTTTTCTATTGCTACTTCGCTTGTCTGTCCTGAAGCAACAAGTATTGGCTTTGCAAAAATCAACTTACCAGCTGATTCCTTTACAATAAGCATATGCTGAGTGGCAGTCAGATTTCCTACTGTAATCTCATTTCCCTTTGGTGTGATGTCCTTGTTATCAAGCAGTATCAATAAATCTTTCCTGTCAGTGCTTATTTTCATAGCTCCTATCTTTATCACTGGTGAATTTGCAATAGTATCTTTTATTTGAGGAATAATGAAAGCCTGAACTACACCTGTAATCGCCATTCCTGCACCCATTCCAAATACTATTGACATGGGTATTCTGGAAAGCCAGCTATATTTTGATGAGAATCTTGTAAGCATAAGTATTCCAAGAATGGTAGGGATAATCAAGATGAAACTATGCTGTCCCGTATTAACATCTCCATAAAACAATGGTCTGATTACCTGTGGAACCATTATATTATACCATGCTACAACAGTAATGTAAGCCGCTGAACTTCCTACATAAACATGTTCTGCTATTTTGTAAAAGACATTGTCTTTATATAAAAAGGAGTAGATACAGAGTGTTAATCCTGCAGCAAACCAAATTCCTATAATAACTACTGGTGACATCATCTCCCCCTATTTCTTCTTTATTGAAATAAAATAAGCGATATTTCCTATTATAATGAAAAGAATAATAAGAATATGAGCAGCTGATTGCGCATCCATTCCTTTTGTTGCCCAGTCAGGATTCTTTATAAGATTCTCATATTCTGCTGCGCCTTTCAATCCTCCTACCAATCCAACTATTTGATTTGGAAAGAAGGGATAATATCTAGGTGCACTTACTGCAGTTACACCCAGTGCAACAGGTTGATGATATCGAGCTCCTGCAAACTCTATCCATGCATCAACTGATGCTCCTGCAGCAAAGGGAATTGTTAATTTAAAAGAATCATAATTCTTTATATTCTTCATTATCGGAAGCCTGTGATGATCATCCAGAGAAATAGATGGGATAGTTGTCTTTTTTCCATCTATATTCTCCGTTATGGATGCACATGTACCAAATGTCCTGGAAAATGAATCCCCTATACTCATTATTACTATTGCTACTCCAGCACGATAACCAGTTATAAGATAATCCTTGCCATGCCTTAATTTCTTATCTTCCGGTCTTTTTTCATTAAGTTTTGCTGCTACTTCAGTTACAGAATTTTCTGCAAGACCAACTCCATTAGGCCATAAACAGATAGATACTATCTTATGTCCTTTCATGAAGGCATGCCTTATAATTGCTTTAGCCATGGGATATAATTCCGGTCTGGATGCCATATCATAATCAGTTGATATTAGAATAATACTACCCTCTGGTAGATTGTCTATGTACCTGAAAAGAGCTTCAGTCTCAGGAGATTCTCCCACAGGAATATTACATTTCAGAAAGAAAGGAATGAGAACAGAAAGAAATATGAATACAAACAAAATCCTTCTGTCTATTTTCATTAATTTTACAATATCCATCTCTCCCCCTATTTGCTGCTTCCCATATATGGTTTTTCAATACCAAACAATATCCTGAGACTCATACTGATTGCACCAAGAGCTATTCCCAGTATTATGCCTCTCTGAGCAGCAGCATTTGGAACAGTCATTATCCAGTTTGCAATATCTGGAAAATATATCCAGATAGCTTTTCCAATAGGAACCCTTCCTATCATTACTATTATTGCAGCAATCAACAATAATGTTGCTTCGAAATTTCTTGCCCTGAATGCCCTGTAAGAAGCACTAGCAATATAAAAGGCAAGCAAACTGAACATGGTTGCTTGCAGAGGTTCAAAAACATAGAAATAGACGAAGCCTGTTGGTGTAGGATCTAGTGCCAAACCATTATTTATTCCAAATACCATACCAACTATGAAAACTGCAAGGTAAGATACATATACTATTATCGAGAATTGCCAGTCTCGAACCTTTCTTGCGATTTTAAAGTAGTGGTGAATAATCAAGGATGCTATTCCCAGAATCATTGTGAATCCGCTTATAATCATTCCCCAATTAAGTGTTGTGCTTTGAAGTTCATTAAATGGATAATGAGGGATGAAAAATCCAAAAAGCATAAGAAATCCAGCTAGAAAGGTAAGAATTACAGGTAATGTCGTTTTCAAATCTGCTCCTTTCTATTCTATAGTAAAAACTACTGAAGGATTGAAACCTAAAACACCAAAATGACTTAACAGACTCAGAATTGCAAAAATCACTATCAAGCCAATAATAACAATTTTCCCCATATCCTGCCCAATGAGAGTACCCATAAGTACTGGTTCCCTTGATAAATATGCGCTTGCAGCAAAAAATTCCTCACCTATCAATGTATAATCGCATGCAGTTACGAAAAATGGAAGCTGGGATGCTTGAGCAGTTCCTGCAATTTGTATCGCTCCTGTCTCGTGACCTGTTTCTGCAAGCAAAAGGCTTTCTGCTGCAAAATAACCAAGCAGGAATATTGAACCAGGTCTTTCTCTCATCATAAGACCATTTACACCTGCAGTGTAACCAAACTGATCCTGGGTAATGAAGTTAACATAATCAGGATTATATGCATCAGGTCTTCCTGCACGCAAGAAGCCTTCTTTAACTATTTCCTGTGCTGTTGTCATAACTATTGGATCACAGCATGGTACGAAAATAGGAGTATCATATTCAGCTACTTTGTTTGATACTCTTGCCAGGATAACCATCGAAGCCATTGTTTCTATATCAGCTATTCCGCTTATCCCTGGTACAAAGAGAATAGGTTTTCCCATTTCGGTAGCTCTTCCAATTGCTTCATCAACTGCTGATAAGCCAGCGATCTTTCTTATATAAAGATCTTTTCCCCTCTTGGCAACCTGGATAAACAGGATAATGAGAGAGGCGAATAATAAAACACCAACCAGTATATTTATTCTTCCAGTGTTGAACCATTGAGCAACTGGTTGAGCAGGAAGGCTCTCGACATAATCAACAGTCTCAACATTGCTTGCGTTCAAGGCAATTATCCTGTAGGTATAATTCCTGCCACTTATTAATTCCTTGTCTTCTTTGCCTCCAGGTTCTGCAGATGGTGCTTTGTGAATAGTTTCATAATCATTGAAAGCAAAAGTATTCTGGCTCAGCCTTAAATTCCTGTTTACAAGAGTGACTTCAAGATCCTTGTTTTTGCTTAGTTTTTCAATAATACTTGTTAAATTATTGCCCTCAATTTTCTCTATAGTCTTGTTGTCTCCCTGAAGCACTATGAATTTGCCTTCAGGTCCGACGTCTATTGCCTTAAACCTGGCTGGTCCTTCTTTGCACTTTACAATAGCTACAGGCTGCATTTGTTCAGATCCCTCAATACAACCCATGATGATTGCCTTTTTATATCCAACCTCTTTTCTCTGAATCATTATCTCGGGATAAATCTTGGCAAACTCAGGATCTTTGCACTTCCAGCTAACCAGCAAGGTTGTACCTGCATCATTAGGGTTATCAACTGCGCAAATATCAAATGGCAGAGTTGCCAGGGCAGGACTGAAAAAAAACAATAAAACAAGAAAAGGCAAGTATAAAACTTTGCTCTGCATTATCTCCCTCCCTACATAAGTAGTGATTTAATAACGGTGTTATCTGGTCTATATTAACATATTCAGTCAAGCAAAATATATTTGAAGGATTAGTTTGCTTGTGAATACTCAGTTTTTTTTAGAATGCATATTTTTTAATATGTTGGATTATAATAAATTATGGACATACATGAGTATTGTTATAAGTTTCCATAATCTGGCTTATGATTATTCAAAAAAACAAGGTAAATTTTCGCAAAATATAGTTTATCTGTAATTTTCTTGACACAACTATAGTCAGTTTTTCCTTAGGCATGAAAGCAAACTCATTAGAGATTAAGAGGTGTTTATGAGTGATTTGAAGACTTTCAAAGGTGGTGTTCATCCCCATGATTACAAGGAACTTTCCCGGGAGAAGAGGATTGAAGACTATCCTTTGCCTTCGAGTGTAGTGATTTTAATGTCCCAGCAACTTGGTTCACCCTCAAAACCTATTGTCAAGGCAGGTCAGGAAGTTAAAACTGGAGAACCTATTGCTGAATCAACGGGATTTGTGAGTATTCCGCAACATAGCAGTATAACTGGCAAGGTAAAAAAGATTACAGAAGCTTTTACCCCTCTTGGTACTATATCCCAGGCAATAGAGATAGAAAGAACCCAGGATGATATATGGTTTGATGGTTTCCAGCAACTTGATATAGAGAAAACAGAGATTGATGTTTTAAAGAAAAGAGTTCAAGAATGCGGTTTAGTTGGGATGGGAGGAGCTACTTTTCCTATGCATGTAAAGCTTTCACCACCCAAGGATTTCAAGATAGATACTCTTATAATAAATGGAGTGGAATGTGAACCTTATTTGACAGCTGATTACAGGTTGATGTTAGAAAAGACGGAGAGTATTATAAAGGGTGCAAGAATTTTAATGAGAATACTTGATCTGACAAAATGCATAATTGCCATAGAAAACAACAAACCAGATGCAATTGCCATAATGAAGGAGAAAACTGCATCTTCTCAGGGAATAGAAGTAATAGCTTTGAAGGTTAAATATCCTCAGGGAGCAGAAAAACAACTGATAGAAGCATGCACAGATAGGCAGGTTCCTTCTGGTGGTCTTCCAATGGCAGCAGGTTGTATTGTACAGAATGTAGGAACAACTTATGCTGCTTATCAGGCAGTGGTTGAAGGAAAACCTTTGATAGAAAGAATTTGTACAATCACAGGAGCTGCTGTTCCTGAAAATGGAAGAAAAAACCTGAATGTAAGAATAGGAACGTCTGTAAAAGAAATACTCGACTATTGCAAAGTTGATACTAATAATATAGGGAAACTGATATCTGGTGGTCCAATGATGGGACTTGCCCAGAAAACTATTGATACATATATAACAAAAGGTTCATCAGGGCTTCTCTGTCTTTCCAGAAAGGAGGCAGAGTCATGGGAACCAGAACCTTGCATTAGATGTGCAAGATGCGTTGATCATTGTCCAATTCATTTAATGCCTTGTCTCATTGCTGCATTCGTTGAAAAAAAGATGTGGGAAGAAGCTCAAAAATACAATATTCTGGATTGCATAAAATGTGGAACTTGTAGTTATGTTTGTCCAGCAAAGCGGCGATTAGTCCAGGCAATGAAGCTGGGGGAATTTGAAATAAGAGCATTAATGAGGAAGAAAAAAGCATGAGTAATCAATTATTAATCAGTATGTCCCCTCATATCAGGGACAAAGGGACGGTTTCCCGGATTATGTGGGATGTTAATATTGCATTAATCCCTGCCTTGATTGGCTCCATTTACTTTTTTGGGTTGACTGCAATATATACTATTGTATCAGCAATTGCAGGAGCACTCCTTGCAGAATATCTGTCAACAAAAATAAGAGGTGTTCCAAATACTATCAAAGATGGCAGCGCATTGATAACAGGTATTTTGCTTGCATTCAATTTACCTCCACATACACCCTTATGGATGCCTTTCCTTGGAGCAGCAATTGGAATAATAGTCGGAAAGCAATTTTTCGGTGGATTGGGAAATAATCCACTTAATCCTGCACTTATCGGAAGAGCATTCCTGCTTGCATCCTGGCCTGTCACTATGACCAAATGGTATGAAAACATGGCACCATCCGGAGGAACTCTTTCAGGATTGCTGAAGGCTGGAAATCTTATTACATCAGCTACTCCGTTAACTGTCATGAAAACTATATCTAAAGCGAAACATGCATTACCAGCTGGAGGAAATCTTGAGCAAAGCCTTATAGATAATTACAATGCACTGATTGATGCCCCTAATCTTATCAATTTGCTTGTTGGCAGGGTTGGAGGATGTATAGGTGAAACTTCAGCTTTGTTATTGATAATAGGAGGGATTTACCTGCTGGCAAAGAAGATAATAGACTGGAAAATACCAGCTACCTATTTCGGAACCATTTTTGTTTTAAGCATTCTTCTGGGGGGCATAGAAGGAAAGTTCTGCATCAGGACAGGTTTATTCCATCTCTTTGCAGGTGGGGTAATGCTTGGGGGTATTTTCATGCTGACTGATATGGTAACCTCCCCTGTTACTCCCCTGGGCAGAATAATATATGGAATTGGTGGAGGATTGATTGTCATCATAATCCGTTTTTGGGGAGGATATCCTGAAGGGTGCTGCTATTCAATTCTGATTATGAATGTAACAGTTCCGTTGATAGACAGATATACAAGACCCAAAATCTATGGTTTTATTCCACCCAAGAAAGAGGAGGTCAAGAATGCTTAAGAACATACTCCATCTTGGTATAACCTTGCTTCTCATTTCAGGAATTGCTGCAGGAATTCTAGGAGCTATATACGCGATAACAAAACCTGAAATAGAGAATCAGGCTAAAAAATCAAAGGAGGAAGCCAGAAAATTCGTTTTACCTTCAGCAAAAACCTTTGAAGAGAAGAAGATAGATGATAAATTATCCTATTTCGAGGGAAAAGACGAAAGCGGGAAAGTAGTGGGATATTGCTTTACTGCAGAAGGAAGAGGTTATTCATCAAACATTATAAGCATAGTAGGAGTAAATTGCAACGGAGAAATAATAGGAGTAAAGGTTATCACGCAATCCGAAACACCAGGTCTTGGAGCATTGATAGCAGAAGACAAGCATCTTGATAAATTCAAGAAAAAGAAAGCAAATGCTGTGAAGGTTGAACCAGATGGTGGAGATATTAAGCCTATTACGGGTGCAACGATCACACCAAGAGCTGTCTGCAGTTCAATAAGTGAAACATGGGAAAAAATAAGCAAGATTATTGGAAATATTTCCCTGAAAAAAGGAGACGAGAAGAAATGTGATTGTTCAGATGGAACTCCATGTACTGAACCTTGTGAAAATCACAGAAAAGATCATAAAAGAAATACTGAATTAACAAGAGAAAGCAAACCACCTAGACAGGGGGTAAGACAATGAAAATGATGGGAGAGTTAACAAAAGGATTTTTCAAGGAAAATCCGATTTTTGTCATAATGCTGGGGATGTGTCCTACGTTAGCAACTTCTACTTCCATGTCTAATGCAGTGGGTATGGGTATTGCTGCAACATTTGTTTTAGTCTGCAGTAACATCCTGATTTCAATTCTGAGAAAGATTATACCAAACACAATCAGAATACCGTGCTATATTGTAGTGATTGCAGCTTTTGTAACAATTGTAGACTTAAGCATGAAGGCATGGTTTCCTGAATTAAGTAAAAGTCTGGGAATATTCATACCTCTTATAGTAGTTAACTGCATAATACTGGGAAGAGCTGAGGCTTTTGCAGGCAAGAACGGGATAATAGCAAGTACTCTAGATGGAATAGGAATGGGAATAGGATTTACAATGGCATTACTGTTACTCGCCTTCATAAGAGAGTTAACTGGCACAGGAAAGCTCTTCAATATAGTCATCTTGCCTGAAAACTATTTCAATCCAGCCTTGATCATGATACTTCCTCCAGGAGCTTTTTTGGTTCTGGGGAGTCTCATGGCTTTATTCGCCTGGCTTAGATTAAGGAAGGAGAAAGCATAATGGATTTTGGAAAACTTATTGTTATCAGTATTGGTGCAGTTTTCATAAACAACTATATTTTCAGCAGATTTCTGGGAATATGTCCATTTGTTGGAGTAAGCAAGAAACTTGATAGCGCTACCGGGATGGGATTTGCTGTCATATTTGTTATGTCACTGGCATCAGCTGTATGTTATGCATTAAATACGTATTTGCTAGTACCATTGAAACTTGAATTTCTGCAGACATTGCTCTTTATTCTTGTCATTGCTGCTCTGGTTCAATTCGTGGAGATGGTTATTGCAAAGATAAGCCCATCGCTTTATACTGCATTAGGAATATATCTGCCTTTGATAACAACAAACTGTGCAGTTCTTGGTGTTGCAGTACTGAACGTAAATGAAAAATTCACCTTCATTGAAAGTCTTGTTAATGGTTTCATGGGTGGGATTGGATTTACGATGGCACTGCTTCTCATGTCAGGACTTAGGGAAAGATATGAAACTGCTGATATACCCAAACCATTCCAGGGTTTTCCAATAACATTCGTTACTGCTGCTTCAATGGGTCTTGCATTCATGGGCTTTGCAGGTTTATCCTTTTAAGGAGATTTTATGGAAACAATAATTATACAGTCCTTTGTAAGTATGGCAATCATGGGTTTGGTATTCGGGGCAGGTCTGGCTATTGCTTCAAAGTATTTCTATCTTGAAAAAGACCCAAGAGAGGAGCAAATAATTGAAGCTCTTCCAGGAGCTAATTGTGGAGCTTGTGGTTATCCTGGTTGCAGTGGCTATGCCTCGGGAATTGTAAAGGATGGACTACCTGTGAATGCCTGCATCCCCGGAGGACCTGCAGTTGCAGAGAAAATTGCTAAAATAATGGGAACAGTTGCTGAAGAAAAGATTGCCCAGATTGCTTTTGTACGCTGTCAGGGAGGCAAGGAAGAGGCAATCAGTTTTGCAAACTATGATGGTTATTATGATTGCAGGGCTGTTTTCGCAATAGCTGAGGGAGGAAAAGGCTGCATTTATGGATGTCTTGGATTTGGAACATGTACGGAAGTATGTCCATTTGATGCGATAAAAATGAATGACAATAGGCTGCCAGTTGTGAACGAAGAAAAATGCACGGGATGCGGCAAATGTGTTTCTGCATGTCCCAGATCCATAATTACTCTCGTTCCGAGATCCAAAATAGTTTTCATTCCATGCGTGAACAAGCAGCAAGGTGCAGTAGTAAAAAAAATATGTTCACTCGGTTGTATTGCATGCGGATTATGCGCAAAAAAGTGCCCTGTAAATGCAATTGAAATGGTTAACAATTATCCTGTAATAAATGAAGAAAAATGCATTTCATGTGGATATTGTGCAACTGTATGTCCAGTAAAACTTATTATTGATAGAAAAGCACCAAGAAAAACATATATTATTGATGAAGAAAAATGTATTGGGTGCACCATTTGCAAAAAAAATTGTCCTGTGGAAGCAATATCAGGTGAAACCAAGCAGAAACATGTCATTGATGCAAAGAAATGTATTTCTTGCGGAATTTGTGCAGAAAAATGCCCAAAGGATGCTATTTCAATGCAAAAGTAACAATTTCAAGGGAGAGAATTATGGATTACAGAAGTGTCAACAAGGTAATACTACTAGGCAACATTGGCAAAGATGCAGAAATGAATTATACACAAAACAAGTTTCCTATATGTACATTCAGCCTTGCAACTACTGAAAGAGTGAGAAACGATAAGACCAATGAATCATCGGACAGAACGGAATGGCATAGATGTGTTCTTGCAGGTAAAATGGCTGAAAATCTAATGCCTTTTCTGAAAAAAGGAATTAAACTGTATGTAGAGGGAAAATTACATACAAGGGAATGGCAAGACAGGGAAGGAAAGAAGAGATATTCTACTGAAATCAGGATAATGAATGTACAAATATTGACTTCAAAGGGAGAATCGTCTTCCAACATCTATCAGGATTATGAGCAGCTTGCCTCATCAAGTAACAAGAAGCAGGAAAGCCAGACAGTACCTGATGAAACAAATGATTACTCTGATTATGCTTCTTCTGATGATTCAAAGGAAGGTTTTTCAGACATTCCTGATGTTCCCGGCAATGCGGACGATGATCTTCCTTTCTAGATAATAGCACCCGTAGCTTAAAGGATAGAGCGTCGGATTCCGGTTCCGAAGTATGCAGGTTCAATTCCTGCCGGGTGCAGGTCTTTTCAGTTTCCCCAGATTCAATTCTCTCCAGATTCCATAATTTTAGTCTATCGGTTTCAAACCTTCTTCAACTCTTATTTTGTTACCATGTTCAATAACTTTCTTGACTGTTTGGATAAACTTATCCAAAGGCATTGTATTATACTGTTCATGGTAATAAGACGAATAGACAATTTTTCCATATTTCTGATGAGGAAGAATCAAATAAATACCTGCTCTAAAATATGGTTCTAGTAGCTTCTTGTTAGGATTGTTGTTGTTGCTCGTTAAAAACTGACACCTTCTGCTCACACTAAAAAGAGAATTTGAGGGCATTTTTGTGCATTTTCTGCTCACACTAT
>JAFGND010000063.1 GCA_016927185.1 Candidatus Coatesiibacteriota bacterium | reverse complement strand
GATACCCTTGTAAATCCTTATCTTAAAAAGAAATACCTCATAGGAAATATCGTTTCCTGAAGATGGTTCTATATAAACCTCCAAAATTCCAAAGAGAAGATAAGCCCTTGCATTGTAAGAATTTATCTTGCCATCATATTTGTGAAAACCTTTCACTTTTAATGGAAGCAATAAAAGAGCTGATATTAAAATCAGTATCCCAAAAATTACAGATAAAAGTATATATATAACTATCATTATATCAACAGGTTAAATCCTCCAGTTCCTCCAGCCTCAAATCTCCTGCCTCTCTTATTATATACTGATATCCCTGCTCAGTAAGGAAGGTCTGTCTTTTTGCAGAGAAAGTCTCTTCAGAAGTATCACTGCTTACAAGTGTATAAAATATCGCTTTCCCTCCATTACGTTTGGGTCTCAGTATTCTTCCAAGTCTCTGTGCTTCTTCCTGCCTTGAACCGAATGTCCCGGAAATCTGTATTGCAACATTTGCATCAGGAAGATCTACCGCGAAATTGGCGACCTTTGACACAACCAAATGATTGATCTCTCCCTCCCTGAACTGTCTGTATAATTCCTCTCTTTCTGAAGTCGGTGTTTTCCCTGTAAGTATTTCAAGTGAGAATCTTTCTGCTATCTCATTAAGCTGACCAAGGAACTGCCCGATTATGAGAACCTGGTCATGAGCATGAAAATCAAGCAACTCCTCTAATACTGTTATCTTATCAACATTCTCAGCTGCCATCCTGAATCTGTCATGCCTGCTTTCAGTAACGCTGTATTCAATCCTCAGCTCCTGTGGCAAAGGAATCCTGACTTCAACACATGTTGCTTCAGCAATGTAACCTTTCTTTTCAAGTTCCTTCCATGACATGTCAAATCTCTTAGGACCTATAAGACTGAAAACATCATCTTCATGACCATCTTCCCTGACCAGCGTTGCAGTCAATCCCAGACGTCTTTTTGCCTGGATGCTTGCAGTGATCCTGAAAACTGGTGCAGGAAGCAGATGTACTTCATCATAAATTATCAAGCCCCAGTTTTCCTTATTGAACAGCTTGAAATGCGGATAAATTTTCTGGTCATTTCCCCTGTAAGTCAATATCTGATATGTAACAAGGGTAATAGGCTTAATCTCCTTCTTTTCTCCAGAATATTCACCGATGTCGGTTTCTATAATATTGGTTTTGTCCAGTATTTCATCCTTCCACTGTCTTAAAGCAACTATATTTGTAGATAATATCAAAGTGTAAGTTTTTAGTTTTGTCATTGCAGCAATTCCCACAATGGTCTTGCCAGCTCCACATGGCAATACAATTACCCCGCTTCCTCCATCATATTTATTGTAATATCCCAGAAACATGTCAACTGCTTTTGCCTGATAAAATCTTATCTTGAATCTGTATCCCTGCTTTGTAAGTGGAACAGTAGCCATTGGATATGAAGTTCCCTCGTCATATCCTGCCAGATCCTTGATAGGGAAACCAATCTTGATGAGAGCCTGTTTTATTTCACCCCTGTTTTCAGGAAGAACAATAAGCCCTTTTTCAGATTTTTCAGGAGCAAGCAATTTTCTTATCCTGGGCTGATTCCAGATTTCATCAAGGAATTCCTTTTCATCAGAAGTAAGCAGGAGATTTTTCCCTTTCTTTACAAGTTTTATTTTCCCGTATCTGCTTATCTGCCTTTTTATTTCATATTCTACAGCCTGGGGAAGTTCATATCTGGAATACCTTTTCAATGCCATTAATATGTTCTCTGCAGTCAATCCGCTTGATGCAGCATTCCACAATGATATCGGGGTAATCCTGTATGTATGAAAATACTCTGGTGATTTCAGTAATTCTGCAAAGAAAGCAAGGTCCTGTCTTGCGTCCTCATAGTCAGGATGCTTTGTTTCAAGCAGCATTGTCATATCAGATTGAACAATTAATGGTTTGTTTTCCATTTCAGATTACCGCCTCTGTATTGCCAGTTTCATAAGTTTTGTTTCTTCAATACCTTGAGAGACAACCTTAACTCTGATAATATATATGCCTGTGGGAATTTTGTCAACTTTCCATACAAACTCTGCAGGTAAGCCCTGAACTCCTTTTATACTGCCATTTCCAACTTTTTTTCCAGCAACATTGAACATCTGCAGGTCAATATCAGAATTTCTGGATACCTGCACCCTGATTATTGTGTAATCCCTTGCAGGATTTGGATATAAATATGTTTTCTTATAATCCATTATACCATTGTTACCTGCATTCTGTTCCTCGTATTCTTTTGTATATCTTCCAGTCAGCATGAAATCATGGGAGAAGCCTTGCCAGAATATTCTTTCAGCATCTGCCTTGTAAGGGAATGAATAGAAAGTCCATGTTTTTTCACCAGGACAGAACATATCCATATAATTATCTTCATCTATATCAACGATATACGGATAATCACAACCCTCAGGAAGCTCCACTGGAAAACCGAACAAAGATTTTCTGCTGCTGTCAATAGAAAAACAGTTTAATCCCATAAAAGGAAAGAACATATACGGTTTGTCGATTTCCTGTGCGCAGTAAACCATGGGACTTAAGGAATAGCCAGTCTTGTTCGGATACTTTGATGAATCAAATGGATATTCTTCATAAATCGTTCCATTGTAATTAAATACATAAATCCTGCCATACCCGCTTCTTATGATCTCTATTCTTCCGTCCCTGTTTATGTCAGCAGGAATAGCAACTCCCCTGAAATCCTTAAACTCTTGTGTTTCATATAATTGCTGGTTTGAATCAATTATTATTATCTTGCTTGATGCAGAAATTATGCACATGTCGTTTTCTGATGATTTTGCAGAATAAACCGAGACTGGCAATCTTGTATCTTTATATCTGCCAATCACTTGCTCTTGCGCATCACTTGAAACAAACCTGATAACAACTTCATTATTTGCATATGTGCACCAGAAAATACCCCATTTGTTATTGAAGTATGACTTGCAAATTGCACCACCTGAAAAACCTGCATGAAATTTCCTGAAAACCTCTTTTTCATTGTCCTGTGAATAAGATACAAGCAAAGCTCCGTTTTTCTCTGTTCCACTTAGTATTATCTGATCAGTCAGGGATACAATACCTCCATATTCTACATCACCGTATTTGAATGAATATACTCTTTCAGGTCTTTCTGGATAAGCCCATTCAGCAAGCAAATCAGCATCTCTTTTCGTAATGCATGCTACTGCACTGCCCCCCCTGTAATTCATTATGAATAATGGAGATTGCTGTATGCCTATATCCTTCCTCCATGGTGATGAAATATATGGCTGTGCATACTTGTCATAAGCATGAATATTATGTTCAGTATCACCCTGGAATACAATATTCTCGTTTCCTGACTTCAAAACTACACCAGGAAGATATGACTTGCTTGCTTCATTCAAAGGCCATCCTCTCTTAGTCCAGTCATAAAGAAAAGAGAAAGTCATTGTATCTTTTGCTTCTGAAATACTCCTCAACCATATATGTGTATAGCCTCCATCAAAAGCTATTGAAGAAGGCCATCCAGTTGCAGGAAGTGAAGGATTGTTTGTCTTGTTGAACAAGTCTGTGAAGTCATTGGGATTGTCAAGATAGAATGAAGTCTCATTTCCGTCAGCAGGAACAAGATAAACATTAGGGAAATTCCTGTCCTTGTTGACACTACCTTCTCTTATAGCCTCTTCGATGCCATCCTCATTTATATGCCAGACAATCAAGCCACTTCCCCTTCCATATCCTGGTGTGAAGAAATCCCATTCAGCATTTTCGAAAGAATCTGTCATGAAATCAAAACTGCCGTCATTATTAGTGTCATCCCAGTCAAATCTCCCATTATTATTTATATCCTGAATCCTGTTCTCTATAAGGAAATACTCCCTGTTCTTTATGGGAATAAGCACCAGTTTTCCTGCCTGTCCAACATTTCCTGGTATGCTTGATCTGAAAAGGGAGACAAATGTCTTTGCATTGAGAGTGTCTATTTCAGCCCATCCCATATATTTCCTGACCCATGCACATGGAGATGCAGGAACAAAACCATAACCCTGATATGGTGAAAAGGTTTTCTTGTCCTTCGAACCGCACCACAATCCAAGACCCATTATATCCCATAATCCAGTTCCAGCCCAGGTGGGAGATCCCCCTTCTGTTGTTTCATAAGTTATTAAATCAGGAACACCAATAAACCTCAGATACAGATAACTGAGAATGCCAACCATTCCGAAAGGTGCATCATAGTCCCTTGACTTGTCATAATCCTGAGTCTCGTTTTCAGGTGCTACTATAGCTCTGTTTATATATATGCCATCAACCTTTATGCCTTTATATGAAGAACTTCTGTTTCCAAGATATTCCCGAAGCAGTTCTATATCGACAATGCTGCTTGCTATATCAGAAGGTGAATCTCTGGGAACAGAGAAGTTGCCATCAGTTTCCTCACCAATTCCTGCATGGAAAATAATTACTCCATCGTATTCAGAGAAATCAATATCCGAATCAACCTCACTTATTGCATCCCTGACAAGATAAGCAAGACCTTTTGCCTGATCCGTATTGTCACCATAATAGCTCATCTGATGCTTGAGGGTATATATTTTTTCTGATACTTCATAATCCAGCACATGCTTTCCATATGAAGCTGATTTTATGAATGTTGCTGTATGAAAAAGGTATCTTTCGAAATAAGCCTTGTCATGAGGGACATTCTCAGGTTCTGATTTACTCATATTGAAAGTTCCATCGCCCTCGGTCTTGTCATCACTGTCTTTCTCGAATTGCACCCTGAGAGCAATCATCTTATACGAATCCTTCATTAATGGGCTTGGATTCATGCTTCTCAACTTTCTCAAGGGAGGATGTATATTTGCAGAAAGAAAAGACGCTGCCAAAAAAATCAAGAATATTAAACGCATTACTCTGATACTCCTTATAATGTGGTTTGAGCTAACTAATAATACATATTCTTGTCAAGTGAAAAAAAGCATTTGATTAATCTAGCCCCAAAGACTAATGGAATGATTTATGAGGAAGTTAAATCAAATTGTCATCCTGAATTCATTTCAGGATCTATTTCCTTACTTCTATTGAGATGCTTAAACAAGTTCAGCATGACAGGAATTGGGTGTTTGTAATCCTGAATTTGATTAATGTGTCTGATACAATATTTTATTTCACCTTCACAACCCTCTTGCATTCCTTCCCGCTCTTCACTATATAAACTCCCTGTTTCCAGTTGCTTGTATCAAGAGAATGCTTGCCTTTGTCTAGTTTCATTATCAGTTGACCGGTCAGGGAATAGACTGCTCCGGATGAAGGAAGTGAAATCGTAAGTCTGTCAGTGAATGGATTTGGGGAGATTGAGAAGGATTTGGCTGGAATGTAAGAAACTGATTTGTTGTCTTTGAAACCAACTCTCTTTATAGTGAATGTACTGTCACTTGTATCAGTTGCATTACCTTTTATGTCATCTATTCTTACAAGACAATCTTCTGAAGGGGTATCTGGAATAGTCCATGAATATTTGCCTTCATTAGCTGACTTCCTCGCAATCTCTGTCCATAAACTTCCACCATCTGAGGTGAATTTTACTGAAACAGAATCAACATTCATTGATCCCCATATTATATCATAAGTTGAACCTATACACCATTCTTCTCCTCCATTTGGAGAAATTACTGATAATCTTTCAAAAACTTCTATTGCATAAAGATAGGAATCCCTGGAACCAAAATAAACAACTCCATCGGATTCAAAAGGAGATGACCAGATAGTATCATCTGCTTTATATTTCCATTCCAGTGTTCCTTGATTAATTTCAAATGCGTAAAGAAACAAGTCATTTCCTGTACAAATAAAAACAAGATTTTCTGAAATAAAAGGTGTAGAATGGTAGATAAATCCAGTACTTGACTTCCATTTCAAGGCACTATCAGAGCAGTTTATTGCATAAAGATATCCTTCTCCACCAATACCATCTCCAATATAAACAACTCTATCTGAGACACAAGGAGAGGATACAATATCATAATCTGTCTCATATTTCCATTTAAGTATTCCATCTGAACAATTTATTGCATAAAGATAATTATCCATACTTCCAATATAAACAACTCCATCTGAAACACAAGGTGAGGAATAAACATAACTACCTGTCCCATATCTCCACTTAAGAGTTCCATCTGAGCAGTTTATTGCATAAAGATAATGATCACCACTTCCAATATAGACAACTCCATCTGAAATACAAGGTCCGCCAACATCATTACCTGTCTTAAACTTCCACTTAAGAGTCCCGTCTGAGCAGTTTATTGCATAAAGATAATTATCCCAACTTCCAACATAAACAATTCCATCTGAAACACAAGGGCGGTTCATTCTTTGAGCTATATTAGATGTATCTATAATAGCAAATCTCCATCTAATATTACCATTAGAACTGTTTATAGCATAGAGAGCATTATTCCAGTGTCCAACATAAATAGTTCCATCTGATATAGAAGGGTCTGACATTTGTCCAACCGTTTCATAATGTTTAACTATAAAAAAATATCTCCACTTTAAGTTACCATCTGAGATATTTAGTGCATAAAGATAACCATCAAAACTTCCAACATAAACAACTCCTTCTGAGACACAAGGTGAAGTATCAACATAACTACCCGTCTTATATCTCCATTTAAGAGTTCCGGTTGATTTGTTTACTGCATAAAGATAATAATCATCACTTCCAACATAAACAACTCCATCCGATACACAAGGGGACGAGCAAACCCAATAACCTGTCTTATATTTCCATATCAAATCTCCTGGAGCTGAATTAAGCAGACTTGATAATGATATCAGAAGTATGACTAGTATTAGTTTTCTCATAATTACCCCCCAGGCTATAATTATGGTTTTCCGTTCTTTATTATTTGCAGTCTTAATATGGTAATATTTAATGTCAAGAAGTTTCAGAGGTTTTATTAATATAGCGCCAAAGACTTATAGAATGAGTTATAGGGAAGTGTTATCAGAATTTTCATACTGAGCTAATTTCAGTATCTGTCTCTTCCTGCATGGCTCTAAACCATGGTCAGGAATGATTATCTGAACAATATAAGTATGGTAATGACAATGAAAACAGAACTTGTGAAAATGCTGCCCCATGGATAAGCTAATCTGCCAATAAACCTGCCAGAATAAATGAACAGTACATTCATCATTGTCAACAGAAAAGCAAGGAATGGTATTATGAATATTATCCTCAAATACAGTGTTGTATGACCTATTGTCTTTGACCAGACAGGTAATAAATAGGAAATCGGAAAAAGCATTATCAATATCAGATAAGCTGGATCCAGCGCTTCCTTTCTTTCATCTGTTTTATGACTAATGAATTTGAAAAAGTAAACTGCTGATAATACGAGAAATGGTATGGGAATATATTTCATGAAATTGAAAAAGATGCTGAAACTGTTAGACAGAACAAGACAGAACTCACTTGCAAGCAGCATTGAAATTATGAATTTCCCTGACTTGCCCCTGTGAAGCGAGATCAGGAATAAGATAAATGAATGTATCATAATAAGATAGAACCATTCGAGTACTAGATTATGAAAGAAATACTGCTTCAGATCAATTGTTGGCATCCGCAACCTTTCAAATATTATATGGACTAAAGACTCAACATGAAGCGTTTTTGAAAAGAACTTTTTATAATCTCGATATTTTTTTCAAATCAATTTTTCTCAATAAATCATTAAGACAGTTTACTGACAGGCTATCTGAAAGCATGCTGTGAAATCTGAGCTCATAATTTCCAGCTAGTATCCATATCCTGTTCTTCTCAATGGATGCTGGGAAATCATTGAAATAGTTGCCATCTGCATAATTCTTTTTCCAGTACTCTGGACTGTCTGCTTTCAATATTATCTGCCCCCAGATAAGCATTTTTCCATCCTTTTCATCTTTCACAAGCACAGTTAGCATCTGCCTGTCTCTCTTGAATTCAATACTTGCACTTTTCAACATTTCAATATCTGATATATCTGACATACAGGATTCCACTTCCCTGAATTTGAATTCCTTTACAGAATGAAGCATTGTCTTTTCTTCCTTTGGCAGGATTTCCTTGTTGCAGGATAACAGAAGCAGGAAAAATATCAGAAATCTCTTCATTTTTCCTCTATTGCTGAAATACTTATATCAAATCCAATACCCCTCAGATTACCAAGTTCTGATTTCATTACTATTTCAGAATCACCTTTTATTTCAAAAGTCAGTCCTTTTCTCTTATTGCAGAACTCAGAAAGTACAATTTCCTTTTTCTCATTGAAAAGCTCCACAGATATAACTGGTCTGTCATTCCTTATCTCAGGTTCCTCCATATCTATGAAATCATCAGTCTTTCCTTCCTGGAAATGCACTACCCTGTGACATTCGATAGTCATGAAAATCCTGTATGGCTTCCCTGATGTTTTCAGGATGGCTGTAAATCTCTGATCCGCATTGCTTTGACCAAGATACAAACCTGTAGAAAGTCCTTCCTTATGAAAGCTTCCTTTTGAACAGTCAAATGTAATTTCCCCTGAATTTGCAATAGTATAGAAAGCGTTTTTATGAACAGGTCCCTTGAAAGGGGCAGGAGCAAAATTCTTATCATGTCTTGGATCATCCTCTCTGTGCCATGGACTCCTGTTTATTGCGAAAAACGATTGCGTCCCTATCCATGGAGTGTTGCTTGCAACTCCCTGGGATTTCCAGATAGTACCATGGGAATCCATGAATGGAAACAAGAATATCCTGTCTACCATGAACTGACTGCTGTCATAAGGATGTCTTTCATAATAAAGCATTTCAATTGATTTTGCAAGATACATTGCCTGTAAATAATTAGGTATGAACAATCTGGAGGAACCCGGCTGTACTTCGAAATTCTTTGGGGAATTGATAAATTCCTCCTTATCCTTGTACCATGGAGAAATCCAGCCAATCTCAGTTATCATTACTTTCAATGGTTCAAGTTTGCAGCCCTGATCATCCTCTACCTGTTTTACTGCAAGCAGCATTTCCTTCACATCATCTATGATTGTTCCATGATGCAATCTGTAATAGAAATTCCCTGGACTCCTGCATACGTGATATTCATCAGGAGCATAAGATCTTGTATTCGAATGAATCCATTTTGTACTGAAATCTGCATCATGAAAACATGATTCCCTGTATAAATGCACTGACAGAAAATCAAATCTTCTTTCCTGATTTGTTATCAATGCATAATTATCTCCCCATTTTACAGTCTGCCTGAGAAAATTTCTCAGATAATCTGCCTCGCACCACATCGTTGCAAAAGGAGATATGCCTATTCTCTTTTTTTGTGGGAAATCGCTGTTATATCTTTTTATGGCATTATGAAAGGCAATCAGTAACTGTGAATACTTCTTGAGATAATGCTCATCTCCTTCCAGTTTCCTGTTCCTGTAAAAAGAACCCATGCCATTAAGTTCATTTTCAAGTTCTATGAATTCAATACCATATTGATTTGTAGAAGAATCAGCAGCAAACTTGCAGAGAAGATTGTATACACCTTTTTCCCAGTTGCCAGGGAAGCCAGGTTTAGAGAATACCCTGTCCATGAAATTCTTGTTCTTTTCAATTATCCAGAGGAGATTCCTTGTTTTGTATTTATTAAGCCAGTCAAAAAGAATTTTCCATTCTCCTTCAGCAGGATTCCCGTTTTCGTCAAAATAATATGAAGTCCTTATCAATACTCTCTGCCAGTTCATTCCCATGCTTTTTGCCCATTCTACATTCTGATCCTTCTGATTGAATATATTGCCTCCCCTTTTATCCTTCCATGCATTATCTTCCTTGCTTCTTGACGTATGTCCATGCGTACCAAGCGAATATCCAACAAAATCAGAGTAGCTTCTTGCAGAAAGCAGGGAAGAGATAATCAAGACACTAATAAGACAATAAAATAACTTCATGATATATCCAGTCCAATAAAAATCGCCAGTTCTCTCAATAAAAAACCAGCTGGGAGTCAAGTGATTTCTTGATATCTTGAAAGATAACTCATGAAAAATCCCCTTTATCCTCTTTCTTCAAACTGTTGCCAGAACATAACCTATGCAATATCTGAGTTTTTTTATTGACACAAACATGCATCTTGATATCTCTGGTTTTTATTGATTCTGCGGGAGTAGCTCAGTGGTAGAGCTCTACCTTGCCAAGGTAGCTGTCGCGGGTTCAAATCCCGTCTCCCGCTTGCTTTTTTGTTATGGCGCCATGGCCAAGTGGTAAGGCGAAGGACTGCAAATCCTTTATTCTCCAGTTCGAATCTGGATGGCGCCTAAAGGATAAGGTGATTTTAATGTCTAGAGTGTGTGATATCTGCGGAAAGAGACCGGTGCAGGGAAACAGGATTTCTCATGCTGATAACAAAACAAAACGCTTGTGGATGCCAAACCTTCAAAAAATCCGCATCTTGATTGAAGGTCAAAAAGTTAGAGCAAATGTCTGTACAAAGTGCATCCGTTCTGGCAAGATAACTAAAGCAATATAAATACCAGTGCGAATCGGCATCTTTGATTCAGGACTGGGAGGCTTGACTGTTGCTGCTGCAATTATTAATGAGCTTCCAGATGCCCAGCTTATCTATTTTGGAGATACCGCAAGAGTTCCTTATGGACCGAAATCCCAAAAGACCATTCAGAAATTTGCTGAACAGAACACCAGATTTCTAATTTCAAAGAATATTGATATGCTTGTCATTGCATGCAATACTGCATCTGCATACGCATTGTCACTTCTGAAATCAAGTTTCTCTATACCAATAATTGATGTTATTGCTCCCGGAGTAAAATCCGCTCTTGGAGTAAGCAAGGATGCAATAATTGGAATAATCGGGACAATAGGAACAATAAAATCAGGTGCCTATCAGGAAGCATTGACAAGACTGAAGCCAAGAGCAACAATAGTTGTAAAACCATGTCCTCTTTTCGTCCCTCTTGTTGAGGAAGGATTCTTGAACCATCCAGTAACAAAGCTTGTTGCCAGGGAATATCTTGATGTTTTCAAGCGCGCAAAGATAGACACATTAGTTCTTGCATGCACACATTATCCCCTGCTGAAACCAGTGATAACTGAAGTGCTTGGAAATCAAGTGCTTATTGTTGACAGCGCAATAGAAACAGCAAGAGAAGTTTCTCTGATTGCAAATGAAATAAGGCTTTCAGGCAAGGACAATTCTGAAAAAGGCATGCACGAATTCTATCTTTCGGATGTTGATTACAGTTTTTCTGAGATTGCAATAAAAGCACTCAATCTGGGAGAACTTGATATGCAATATCTTAACATAGAAGAATACTAGAAATCAATGAGGATATAATCCAGTAATTATTTTCACTAATCCTCTGATAAATGCTCTATTGGATCAGGAATGGGACTGTCCTTGTCAATTTTGTAGGTCTTCGAAGTATCATTAACATAATCTGAAGAAGGGGAAATGGAAGCTGCTTCCCAGAGAGGCTCAAATACATCCTTGTATATAACCTTTTTCTCGGCTGTTATGGCATTCAATAGCTCCTGCAGTCTTGCTTTCTCTGGCTCAAGATCATTCCCTCCACCTTCCTTGACTATTATATTACATGCAATTCTGGCTGCAATTCCAATATTTCTTGTCTTTTTTATAAGGGGAATCATTCCTTCATAAAGAAGTCTGTCTTTTATCCCTGACTTGAAAACCTCAGGTGCTTGTTCCATCAAATCAAAGTATTCCTTCAGAACCACCGCTTTCTGCGAAGAAGGTGTCTCTACGAAGTTTTCTATCAATTCCTTAAGTTCAGGATTATTCTTCCTGTTTATGAACACGTATCTGTTGTATTGAAGACCATCTGCAAATAATCTGAATGTTTTTCTGGCTTCCACTTCAGAGAAATGCTCTAATGCCTTTATGTAGGCATCAGAAGATGAATAGGACAGAGGATTATCAAAATAAAGTGAGGCAGTGTATACAGGGAATCTTGACAGATTGGGATCAAGCATCGGATTCAAGAATACACCAGAAACTGTTCTGTACAGATATTTTTCCCTTCCAGAATATGCACCAAAATATGTATAATTCCGTGCATTGTCGTTAACTGGATAATTATCCCAGATTGCGATATGACAGCCGAGTATGCGTTTCATCTGTGCAGCTGCATGTCTTGTTATCTTTGGTGAAAAAGCTGAACCATTATCTCCAGTCCAGAAAGAGATTACCCTTGAATCCATTCCCCTCAAGCCATGGAGATAAGCTCTTGCTTTTGCCCTTTTCTTTCCATACACTCCCGCATAAACCGTTGGACAGAAGAAAAGATTGCATCCTGAGTAATTTTCCTTCAGCTTTGAGAGAAGATAATTCACTGTTCTCTTCTGTTCAGCTGCATCCCGACCAGGATTTTTCAGTTTTATGTCATCATAAAAAATGGCGAAATCCTTGCAGCCCTTGCTTCCGAAATCAAGGAATTTCTCCAATAGAGCGGTTCTTATATCACCCTTTCCTGGATTCAATCCTGGTGACAATGCTATAACGAAATGAATTCCGAGTTGCCTGCAAAGTTTTATTGTCTCCTCGAATTCCTCCATTTCTTCAGCTGAATAACCCTCTCTCCATCTTTTCCTGTGCTTCGGATCGCTTTTAGGTGCATAAATATAGCAATTAAAGCCAAGTTCTCCTATGAATTTTATGAATTCCCTTCTCTGTTCATGAGTATAATAGGGACCATAAAATCCCTCAACTATGCCCCTTATCTTGAAATAGGAATTACCAGCAAACAAGGAACTGAATAACAAGAACAACAAGATAATTACCGATCTCATTATCAGATAAGTTTCAACTCATCAGAAACGAATTGCCTTTCGCAATAGTAACAACGAATGAAGAATGGCTGATCCTGATCTATGAGGAAATGGGTTACTACATCCTGATGATTTGTAATACATTGAGGATTAGGGCATCTGAATGAACCATGCATTGATTTCGGGATCTTCACCTGTATTTTCTGGACAACCTTGCCGTCTTCTATCACATTTATGGTTGCCTGGGGAGCAAAAAGGGCTATCATGTTAACTTCATCTTCCGTGAATATCCTGTTAGCTATTTTCACTACACCTTTTCTTCCCATTCTCTTGCTGTCGAAGTTAATTCCAATAAGCACTTTGTCTTCAAGACCGGACAGCAATTCTACTACTTTCAATGTATATGCTGATGGAATATGATCAATGACTGTTCCATATTCTATTCCCTGAACTTCATAAGTCGGTTTGTCAACTGAATCAGTCACGTAAACCTCCCTTCAGAACAAGATACAGAAGAGCTTTTCTTACTGGAATACCATTTGCCGCCTGCTCGAAATAATAAGCTGCTTCAGTCTTGTCTATCTCAGCTTCTATTTCAGTTACCCTTGGAAGAGGATGCATTATCTTGAATCCTTCCCTCGTATTAAGCAAATTCTCCCTCCTCAGTCTGTACAAGTCCTTGACCTGTTCATATTCAATAGGATCAGGAAAGCGTTCCGCCTGTATGCGGGTTGCGTAAAGCACATCCACCTTTCTTATTACATCCTCCATTGCCTCTACCTGATAAAATTCAATGTTTCTTTTTGTCAGTATCTGCAGATATGAATCTGGTATAGTAAGTGTAGGATGAGATACAAACCACATTCTGCAATTGAAAAAGGAGAGTGCAGTAAGAAGCGAATGAACAGTCCTTCCGTATTTCAGATCCCCCATGAATGCTATATCAAGTGGTCTGTTCTTCTGCTTTACCAGATGAGGATGCGTCTTGAAAATGGAATACAGATCAAGAAAGGTCTGCGTTGGATGCTGGTTTGTTCCATCTCCAGCATTTATGACTGGAAGAGATGATGATTCTGAAGCAAGTCTTGCAGCTCCTTCCAGTGGATGCCTTATTACAATCACATCAGCATATCTTGAAACCATTTTTATAGTATCATAAAGGCTTTCTCCCTTTTTCGTGGAAGTGGAGTCTCCCTCAGCAAAGCCTATGATTGTTCCTCCCAGCCTTAGCATGGCGGTCTCGAAGGAAAGCCTTGTTCTCGTCGAAGGTTCGAAGAAAAGACTTGCCATTATCTTGCCCTGGAGAATTGGTTCATTGCCGTGTCTTTCCATTCTGTAAGCTTGCTTGAGAATATAGACGATATCATCCTTTGAAAAATCATTGATTGAGATTATGCTCTTGTATTTCAATTTCATTTAACCATTCCTCGCCATTCAAATTCCATTTCTGCAGGCCAGTCACTTACCGGGTTATTCTTTCTTACTGAAAGAGCAAACAGATCACTATACCATATAAGTTCCCTTTTGCCTTTCTCTGTGTTCTCTCCCCATATATCAAAAATCTTGCTGGCAAGAATATCGGAATAATCCCAGTTATACTTGACTCTTATTTTATACAAAGTCTCTTTGAAAAAAATGAATTCATACTTGAATTTTCCTTCCTCGTCTTCCTTTGTATAATAATATCTCCAGAGAGTACTGTATTTTTCCTGATTACTGAGCTTGAGCTTTACTTCAACAGATTTTATAAGTTTAGAGAAATCCTTGAACTGCATATTGAAATATATACCTCTTGGAATGCCTGATGCTTCCATTATCTGACTTACTGTTGGATGAAGAATCTCGCTTGCAGGTTTCTTGTTTCCGGGAACACGGTTGCATGAAAGTAGTAACAAGGTAACAATCATTATGTCCCTTGCCTTCATTCCATTTCCTTTATGAATCCCATTATCTCTCTCTTCAGCTTTGCATCATTTGATATGGAATAAGCCAGTTTCAATTGTTCATCACCCTTGTTCTTGTTTCCAAGGAAATAAAGACATTGACCTTTCCTGTATCTTGCCCAGTTTACCCAGCCAATATTCGTATCCTTATAGTTGTCTATAAGATTATCGAAATACTTGATAGCAGAATCATATTTATCATATCTCTGATAAAACATTCCTGCCTTGTAAAGCTTTCTTGCCAGAATTTCCCTGCAATAACTAATCTTGAGTATCGAGTCTGCTTTCCATCTTGAAGATGGATACGTATTAACAAGCTGTTCGAATGCCTGCAATGCTTTTTCTATATCTGTCTGATCATAATCCTGTGCATGCTTCTGTTCCCAGTGACTTAATCCAATCTTGTACTGAGCTTCATCTGCAAGTTTTGAGAAAGGGAAGGTTTTCAGGAAATATTCAAATCTTGATATTGCAAGGACATAATCTTCCTGCTTGTAATAGCATTCACCTATCTTGAAAGCAGCTTCGCTCGCATTTGCATGACCTCTGTGATGGTTGAGGAAAGTCTTGTAAAGCTCTACTGCTTTTGCATACTTTTTCTTCTTGAACTCGACTTCAGCAACTAGCCATTCCTGCTCAGGCTCAAGAATTACTGGTGGTCTGTCTCCAGCGCATGAAAATACTGTCAGAATTGCAATAACTATCATGAATGTGGTACAAAACCGCTTCATATGAATATCCTTCCTTAATTTCCAGTTCAACCCTAGGTTAAATATTCAAGCTTTTGTCAAGTGAGTTAATTAATAAATCATCCATCCTTCATTAACAGGATTAATATTGATATTATTATATGACGTATCAAAGCAATCTTTTAAGATCCTCAAGTGTTTCATAATCGAATTCCCTGTTCCTGTATGCCATCAAACTGCAGTTCTGGAACAGAGGCTCATCAACAATCTGCGGGAATGCTTCTGCTTCATATCTGAAATAAGGAGTACCTGGAACAGGAGAATATTCACTAAATCTTGCAGTTGCACCATTCTCTTTCACAAACGATACTGCCTCAGTCACATCCTTTGCTTTCTGTCCTGGAAGTCCAATAAGAAGATAAACTCCTATGTCATCCTTTTCATAACCTGCTTTATGCAAAGCTTTTACTGCATCAATGAAATGGGTATTATCTACCTTGGAATCGCTTTCCTTCTGCCAGTAGGGAACAGAACTTTCAAGGCTGAGTCTAATATATCCAAAATTCGCTCTTTTAAGCCATTCTGCTACATTATCATCTATCAGATTGACCTGCAAGCCATTAGGAGTATGCATCATTGCATTGTAACCAGTTTTCAGAATCTCTTCAAGAATTATTTTCAGATGAGTATTGAAATCGTGCAGCAGAACATCGTCATAAAAAGCGATATCCAGGTTCCCGTAATTCTCCTGATAGAACCTGAAATCATCCATGACTTCAGCTATTTCAAACTGCCTCATTTCAGGATAAAGTATTGAAGATGCACAATATGGACACTTGTTGAAGCATCCAGTCGAAGTCTGAAGCGGCATATAGACAAGATTTTCATACAACCTCAGTCTTTTCATGTTCATGTCAGGTTCTCTTAAATGAATATAATTCTTAAGGTTATCAAAATCCTGTTCATTATATAATATGCAGTCAGGAAACATTTTTCTTGCATGATCATTACACAACCTGATGTAATTACCTCCCAGTATGAAAGCTGCATCTGCGAAATATCCCCTTACAAGCTCAACAATCTCACCTGCAGAAAGATACCAGTAAGTCATTGTAATGCATATACATACGATATCGGGCTTGAATGAGACATTCTTCAGAAGTTTTTCAAGATATTCCCTGTTTGCACCGTATCTTCTGAAATGCCTTGGTACATTTTTCAATACATCTGGTTTCATACATATCTCGGAATGAAAAGTTCCTCTTGAATATTTCTGTCTTTTGCCTATTTTTATTCTGGGATTGCTTTTCATGAAGCTTGTAATTTCCTTATCAAGAGGATTGAGTAAATCCCAGAAAATTACATCATAGCCTCTCCTTGCAAGCCAGTCGGCAAGCTTGATAAGGCTTAACGGTTTCGCAAACAAATCGCATGCCGCGAAATCATAAATATATGGATTTATAAGAATTGCTGTTGGCATATAATCCTGCCTTGAACAGTAATTCACAATGAAACGCTTCTTAATGTAAAGAAGCGTTCCTGCATTATTTCAATACTTCTTTTATCCTCTCGAAAGCCCAGTCAAGCTCTTCTTTTGTTATAATTAGAGGCGGGGCAAAGCGGATAACCTTGTCATGGGTTTCTTTTGCCAGAATTCCCTTTTCCATAAGTTTTTCGCAGAAAGGTCTTGCTTTTGTATTAAGCTCAACTCCTATCAACAAACCTTTTCCCCTTACTTCCTTGATATAGGGAGATTCTATTGTCCTCAGTTTTGCCATGAACCATTCACCCAGTTCATTGGATCTGTCTGCAAGTTTCTCGTCCAGAAGCACATCAATAGAGGCAATTCCTACTGCACATGCAAGTGGATTCCCTCCGAATGTGCTGCCATGATCCCCTGGTCTATAAACTCCCATTATTTCATTGGAACTTACAACTGCGCTTACAGGGAAAACTCCTCCCCCAAGTGCTTTTCCAAGGATAAGCATGTCAGGCTTCACTCCTTCATGCTGATATGCAAAAAGTTTGCCTGTCCTGCAAAGCCCTGTCTGAACTTCATCAAGAATCATCAACATATTGTTCTTATCACATAAATCCCTGATCTTTTTCAGAAATCCTTCAGGTGGGATTATTATTCCTGCCTCACCCTGTATAGGTTCAGCCATTATTGCAACAGTATTTTCAGTTATTGCTTCCTCAAGTTCCAAGATATCTCCGTATTTAACAAGCTTGAAGCCAGGAGTGAAAGGACCGAAACCATCCTTGTACTGCTCTTCACTGGAGAAGCCAACTATAGTGGTTGTCCTTCCATGAAAATTGTTGTGCATGCAAATTATCTCTGCCTTGCCTTCAGGAACTCCCTTCTTCTTGTAGCCCCATTTTCTTGCAGTCTTGATTGCGGTTTCTACAGCCTCAGCTCCAGTATTCATTGGAAGGGTTTTCTCCATTTCGCACAATTCATTAACTTTCTTGAGGAATATTCCCATCTTGTCATTATGAAATGCTCGGGAAGTAAGAGTTACTTTTCCTGCCTGTTCAACAAGAGCGTTTATTATCCTTGGATGCCTGTGTCCCTGATTGACAGCGCTGTAAGCAGAAAGCATGTCCATATACTTGTTGCCCTCTGGATCTTCCACCCATACTCTTTCCGCCTTTGAAATGACTATGGGAAGAGGATGATAATTATGGGCACCATGCTTTTCAGCCAATTCTATATGTTCTTCAGTATGCATATTAACCTCCTTGAATCCTTGTCTTGTCTTCAGGCAGAAACAGACATGGTTTTTGTCAACAGAAAGATTATTGAAACATAATCCATCCTTAAAGACTTATGGATTGAGTTACAAGTGATATTGAAATTGTCATCCTGAACTTGATTAATGTGTCTGACACAATATATTAATTTATTTTCACAACCTTCTTACATTCTTTCCCTGATTTGATAATATAAACTCCCTCCTTCCAGTTTCTAGTATTTATTATATTATCGCCCTTTTCTATTTCTCTTATTAACTGTCCTGTTAAGGAATATATAATTACTGACATATTACTCTTGATATTAAGCTTGTCCCTGAATGGATTGGGAGATACATTTAATTTGCATGGGATTGATTCTTTAATTATCTTAGATTCTTTATAACTGTTTTTATCGTTATAACAAGTTATAGCTGTTTGGCTAACAACAAACAGTCTTCTTCCAGGACCTATCAGACATTGACCCCAATATAAAGTATAAAGTGAATATTGTCTTTGACCTGAAGAGTTTAAACAATAAATTGTATCAGTCTCACTGCTTATGAATATTTTCCCTTCTGCATCTACTGTTGGTAAGTAAAGTCCTGTTCCTAATTTCTCACTTTTCCATTGATATTGACCTTCCTTAGATACTTTGTGAACATAACCACCTTCTGAACCTACTACTATGCTCCCATCTGGACAGATGGCAGGAGGACACTTTATCCAGGTTGTATCATCCAATGCTTCTTTCCATTTTAATGATAAATTTGGGTTATAAGCAAACAACGTATCAGAAGATGTTCCAACTGAAGCAAAATATATTGTTCCTTCTTTATCTATTGCTAATTCTCGAGATGGTTCGTAATAATTTCCTATGCTTTGGGATGATTTGCTATCAGATTTTGTTAGTTTTCCATAATAAGTATTTTGATATGAAATAAAATATAACCAACCATCTGAACCATATGAAGTTCTACCTACTTTTCCTTCAGGTAAATCGTAGGTCCATAGTGTCTTTCCATCTGTTTTATTTATTGCCCTGAAACTTGTATCATAGAATGTTACATAAAGTATGCTATCTGGTGCTAAAATAACATTCCTGGTTCCTGTTCCCCATCCCTGTTCTGAATACCACAAGATTATTCTAGCCTTTGGATCAAAAGAAACTAATCTATGGTATCCATCAAAAATTACTGGCAAATATAATATCCCTTCACTGTCTATTACTATATTCATATCATATTGACTATTAAATTCTTCTGTCCATAACACCTGATCATCCTTTATTGCCATCAGGCAATCATTTACTGAACTAAAAGTATATAACGTACTATCTGCAGAGATTACAGCTGATACATCTTG
>JAFGND010000012.1 GCA_016927185.1 Candidatus Coatesiibacteriota bacterium | reverse complement strand
ATAGTCAAAAAAAAAAAAGAAATAGATTGTCAAGGATTTTTATTCTCTTTTTTAATCTAGCCCCAGAGACTGATGGAATGGTTATTTTATTTAGTGAAAACCTGTATGCAAATTGATATCAGCAGGACTGAGGGAAAATGATTTTCTTGCTTTATTGAAAAGTGAAAGCTTTGAATTGACTTGACAATTATATCACTTATAATGAAGCAACTAACTCAGTTATATGCAGTTTGTTGAACTTAAATGCCCTAATTGCGGATATTCCGGAAAGGATTTCAAACCGGCAGGGAATGATCTGTTTGTCTGTCCTGCTTGCGGTTCTCTGCTTATACTGGAGAAAGAGGGAGCAGCATTAAGAAGCAGTGACAAATATAACAGGAATTTGTATTTGTCACGGTTCATGGAAATCCTGAAGGCTGTTAAACAGGAAAAGGAAATTGCTTCGCAACATCATGAAAAGGATTATTCTCTCAACTCATCTGATGCACTTGATACAATAAGAGATATGTGTCTCAGATTCGGAAATATTAATCCTCCTTCCGACACAGTAATACCAGTCAGGAAGGGACATGGTGCCATTTATTTCACGCTTTTCGCAGCAGGACTTGTTTCCCTGATAATTTTCCTGATTTATCTGTCAGCAATTGGCATGATTACATGTAAATGATATGAAATACCTGAGTATTCTGACATTGCTATTATCATATTCACTGCTTTTCTGCGGTTTCAATGAAAACGAGCTTTTCAGGGCACTTGAAAACAATGACATGAAGAGATTCAAGGAAATAATGAATACTAATGTGAATGTGAATGCAAGAAAGGAAGGAAGGGACAGCTATGATGACGGGGCAACTCCCCTTATAATAGCATCATCAAGAAGAAACAAGATGGCTGTCAGCATGCTTCTTTCCAGAGGAGCTCAGGTGAATACTGCTACTGACAATGGAAGAACAGCAATAATGACAGCAGTTGATGATCTTGAACTTACAAAGATGCTTGTTTCAAGAGGTGCATCGCTTTATGTAAAAGACAAATACGGCTCCACTCCACTTGATTATTCTCTCAACCACAAGAAAAAAGAGGTTATTGATTATCTTGCAACAATACTTTCACAAAATAAGTCCCAGGAAAGCAAGGATATTCTCAACAAAGCTATATACAGGGCAGCCACAAGCAAGGAAAGGGAGATTGTTGATTTGCTGATTTCAAAAGGTGCTGACATCAATGGAACTCCAGAAAATAGTGAACCAGTTATTGTCAATCTTGCTTCATCTGAAAACAAGTACATGATTGAATTCCTTCTTTCAAAAGGTGCAAACATAAATGCTAAAGACAGATCTGGAGAAACTGCATTGATGAAAGCAACAGAGAGAGGCAACAAGACAATGGTTGAGTTCCTGCTTCTGAAGGGTGCTGATATAAATATGCAGGATAATCAGGGTGAAACTGCACTTTTCAAGGCAATAGGGTACAATCATAAAGAAATTCTATCTCTTCTCATTTCAAAAGGTGCTGACTTGAATATAATTGCAAGGAACAAGAGTGCAATAGAACATGCGGAAGACAGGAATTACAAGGACATAGCTGAATTGCTGAGAAAATCGGGAGCGAGAAAGCCTTTCAATATACTTCCATTTGTAGTAATCTCAGTCCCAGTATCTTTACTATTGTTCTTTGTCTTACTTGCATACTGGGGTGGTAAATCCACTAGCAGGCATGAACTTATATCTGCAAGCATTTCGCGAAACTACAAGCTTGTCAAGGCATTGCTGGATCAGGGTATTGATGCAAATGTAATTGATGCGAATGGGAGAACTGCGTTGATGCATGCTGTCATGAAAAATGAGGATGGAATAGTGAAACTTCTTCTTGAAAAGGGTGCTTCCATAGATGTAAGAGACAGCAGGGGATTGACTGCATTCCTTTATTCTGCTGCTTCGGATTTGAATACACTTAAGCTTCTTGTTCAATACGGAGCTGATATGAATGATGCAACAATAGATGGTATCAATGCACTATTACTGGCTGCATCCTCGGGCAATGCTGATAATATTGATCTATTGCTGAAACTTGGATTGAAAATAAATTGCCAGTCAGCTAATGGCATAACTCCATTGATGGCAGCAGCTTATAATGGCAAGAAGAATGCAGTAGAGACTTTCCTTCTTCATGGGGCAAAGATCAATCTGAAGACAAACTTTGGACTTGACGCTTACAGTATTGCAAAAAAGCAGGGATTAGAGGAAATTGCAGAAACAATAAGGGATTTCAGCAATGATTAAAAGGAAGGTATGATGCGCTATCTGATTATATTGATTACAGCACTTGTTCTTATGTCATGTTTCAAGAAGGAGCCTGTAGTAAGGCAGCAGGATATTGTTCTTCAGTTCATACAGGCAGGTTTTGCAAAAGATACAACGAAAATCAAGGAACTTGTATCTGAAAAGGATTTACAGAAGCTGGAAGCAACAAGGAAAATGCTTGTGGCAAGCAAGGATAATATTCCAAAGGATATTTATAAGTCAGCAGTTGAAATAGTGGATTTGAACAATCAGGTGGAGCAGAATTTCAAGAAAGTCCAGGGTGCTACATGGAAATATGTAAAGGAAGAGCCAAAAAGTGACACTACTCTGGTTTTTATTGACTTTACTCTCAATGGGGAGAAACTTGATATAGAACCATTCAAGGTAGTGAAAGAAGCCAATAAATACAGGATTGCAATTTGCGCTCCTGAACCTGATGTGGTGAAGAAGAACCTTGAAAGCATGCTAAACAAATGAGATTATATTCCTTGTTTATATGCATTATTCTTTCAGGACTGAGCTGCAAGTTCAAGAATCCTGCAGAGAAATATTTCTATCCTGATGATCCAAAACTTCTTGTGGAAGATTTTGTCAAACAGGGAAGGCTTGGCAAGATGGATAATGCAATCAAGTATATAAGCAGCAGTGAAATAGTGCAGCTTGAGCAATTGAAGCCAGTTATAGAGAATTACTCAACTCTTGCTTCAAAACTTCAGAAGGAAATAAACGATGAGATTACAAAGGTAAGATATGAAATAGATGAGCTTGAACCAAACAGTAATGAAAGAAGCGAGAAGGAGAAAATACTTGTGCTTCTTAATCAAGCACTTCCTTATGTAAAAACATATAATGAAGTTCTTGCATCATACAAGGAGAAAGCTGATCTGAAGAATTATCTGAAGAAGCGTTTCCCGAATATTTCCCAGGCTGATATTGAGTATGGCAAGCCAACAATAAAGAATGAAAAAGCGTTTGTTCCATATACCTTGTATTTCGAGGGTAAGGAATTGCAGCAACCACCCTTTGTTCTTGTAAAAGAGAAGGACAAGTGGAGGATTTCACTTGGCTATATTCCTTCACCACTTCATGCAAGGGCAGTTCTCCAGTCAGGATACAACAAGGTGCTGACGCAATTTGATCAGGCAAGAAAGAATTCAAAGCCAGTTCTTCCTCCTGTAACTAAAAAGAAATAATCTATCCATTTTCAATCATCAAGACATTTTTTATGAAATTGCTTGACATGAAACTGACATATATTCTCTCTTGGAACGTTGTTTTTGATGGGGTGTCGTTCAACGGTAGGACAGAGGACTCTGGATCCTTTAATTGGGGTTCGAATCCCTGCACCCCAGCAAATCTTCTAAATATTTCAATATTTTATTGTTTTTTAAAGATGCAAAGAAAAACTCAGCATGACAGAAAGAACAGATTGTCATCCTGAGCTAATATCAGGATCTTTTTTCCTTGATTTCCATTTATCAAACAATTCATGCTTCCTGATTTCAAAGGAGTAAAAAATGAAACCTTATAAGAAACCAGAAATATTTTCTGAGCTGATATTCGAAAAGACTGCACTTGATTGCGATGATTATATCTATTATTGTAAAGACTATGAAGGTTGCAGAGATGAATATATAGGAAGAGGAAAAGAAATGGCTGGGTGTGGAACTACTCATAGCTAAATCAGCTCAGAAACCCAAATGATTGAAGATTTACTGGTCCAGAATTATCTTTCTTGTTTTATTATAGAGAGCTTGTGGAAATCCATAAGCTCTTTCATTTAACATCTGTTTTAGATTTATTCAGTCTGTTTTTACGAAAAGTAAGAACTTTACTTTATCTTCACAGCTCTTTTGCATTCTTTACTGCTCTTCACTATATATACTCCCTCTCTCCATCTGCTAGCATCAAGAGAATGCTTGCCTTTATCTAGTTTTATTATAAGCTGACCGGTCAGGGAATAGATTGCTCCTGAGAAAGGCAGGGAGATAGACAAGCGGGTTGAGAAGGGGTTGGGTGAAATAGTGAGAAATTTTTCTGGAAAATATGAAGCTGATTTGTTATCTTTGAAGCCAGTATAACCATAGGTTTCAATTGCATATAGATAACAATCAAAACTTCCAACATAAACAACTCCATCTGAAACACAAGGGGAGGACCAAATATAATCACCAGTCTGATATCTCCATTTAAGAGTACCATCTGAGCTATTTATTGCATAAAGATAACGATCCCAACTTCCAACATAAACAACTCCATCTGAAACACAAGGTAAGGACGAAACCCAATTATCTGTCTGATATCTCCATTTAAGAGTTCCATCCGAGCTGCTTATTGCATAAAGATAATGATCATCACTTCCAATATAAACAACTCCATCTGAAACACAAGGAGAAGATCTAACCAAACCACCTGCATCATATCTCCATTTTAAAGTTCCATCTGAGCAATT
>JAFGND010000062.1 GCA_016927185.1 Candidatus Coatesiibacteriota bacterium | reverse complement strand
GGGTACATTCCATGCCCTGCCTGCTTTAGCTTCTGCAATGTATGCACCTACCCTGCGTGCTAATTCCGATGAAAGAATACTGAAAGTTAAGGATGCTGAATAGTGAATACAAGGAGATGAAATGAACAAAAAGATGAAGAAAAGACAGGAAATTATTGATCTTATTGTAGATATACTTGAGCCACTTGATTATGTAAAAGCAATGTGGGAAGCAGGTTCAACATCCTTCAACAGGACTGATGAATGGAGCGATATAGACCTGATGGTTATTGCAGAAGAAAAAGAGATAGAAAATGTCTTTCGGAAAGTGAAAAAATGCCTGATGAAAATCTCCCCGATAGACATCATCTATGACGTTCCAGCTGCAAGAGCAGAAGGTTTTTACCAGAAATTCTACAGACTTGCTGATATAAGCAAGTTCATGCTTATTGATCTTGCCATATTCCCGATTGATGCAAAGTATAAATATCTTGAAAGGGAAATCCATAACGAGCCCAGGATATACTTCGATAAGGGTAAATTCACTTTCTGTAAATCCATCAACAAAAAGGAATTCAACAAGAAACTGAAAGAAGTCAAAGAAAAGCTGAAAATCAGGACTGAGATGTTCAGCATATTTTTTGAAAAGGAAATGAAAAGGAAAAACTATATAGAAGCGGTCGATTTCTATTACAATTTTGCTCTTAATTCACTGATAATCGCATTACGCATTATTCATACTCCCTTTCATTATAATTTCAGGACTAAATACATACATTATGAGCTTCCTGATGATATAATAAAAAAACTTAGCTCCTTGTATTTCATCAAGGATGAAAAAGACTTGAAGGAAAAATTCGAAAAAGCAAGAAAATGGACAAACAAGCTTCTTGAATAAGCGAAACAATAGGGGGAAAAATGAGACTGGCTCCTTCCATATTGCTTGGTCTTGTTATTGCATCTATATCATATTCATGTGAAAAAGGATCAAATGATGCAAATCCAGGAACCAAAAGCAGGAATTATGACAGGAAAAAAGATGAAAAGCAACCATATAAGACCAAAACGGAGATAGAAAGGGAATACAGATCATATTCAGAAATGGAGTCACTTCTTGATTCAATTGCCAAATCACCTCCACTTACTGATTTGAAACCAGGAGCAATGTGCTATGCAGCAGGTCCTGCCAAAGGTCAGCCCGGGAATTTTACCTGCCCCATATGCCACAAAGTAACGAAATATCCGTCTGACTTAATTCAGTTAGTTGAATCCTCAAAGAGAAAATTCTCCGCCATAAAAGGTGGAATGAAAATAATCATAAAGGAAGAAAGCTTGTGCCTTCATTGCAATCCAGACAAAAAAGGTGATACAGTTAAATTCATAGTATATTATCCTGAAAGGAAAGACTCTTTGGAAAATACAATTCATGTTTATCAGCTCAACATAATCTCACAGTTTCTGGCAGGAAACCGTGTTTACAAGGACAAGATGGACTTTGAATCTGACATGAAAACGCATGTAAGCGAATTCAGGAAGATCTTTCTCGGGAAGTAAAATGAGATTTCTTCCCTTCTTGTTGATAATACATATTGTCTTTCTGATTTGTTGTAAGGGCAAAAGTCCTGAAACCTCAGGAGAATCACAAATGACATATAAATCAATTAAAGCAAGGCTTGATTCACTAGATAAAAGAAAAAGACTAGACGAACCTAGCTGGCAGAAAGAGATCCCTATCAAGGGAGAAAATGAATACAGGAAAATGATTTGCAGCAAGTGCAAAAAAGAATATGACTGCAAATTGAATATTTATGTAAGGTTGAGGGAAGCAAGAAACAGCATCAACAGTATCAAGGGAATAAATATTACTCTGGATGATAGCTACTTGTGTCCCTTATGCAATAAAAATGCTGGCAATAAGCTTCCTCTTGTAAAAATAAGCATCAAATATGTAGACAGAGAGGAACCTGTTGCAAGCATGATTACTCTGGATCATGTATTGCTTATAACCGACTTTCTCAATGGAAAGCAGATCTGGAAATATGAATCTGCATATGCAGGAACAAGAAACAACGTAGACATGAAGTATTTGTCAAGGGATCTTCGGAAAATATTGTTGGGAGAGAGTTCGGAGAAATAATCTGTTAACCATGGAACTTGCTTATTTAAAATACTCTTGGGAAGATCATTAACAACAAGATTTAACTGTCAAAGCATAATTTTTCTGTTAAAACTATTAAATATCAAGACATGCTTTAAAAACAATAATTTTTATTTATAATAGTGCATTGATAATAATAAACTTTAATTCTGCGTATAATAAATTAATGATAGCTTTTCCACTGAAATTTTTTAAACTCCTTGACAAAAAACTCTTTTTTAAAACATATGAAAAAATATATTTTCTGAATCAGGAGAAGGCTATGTTCAAGGAATTCAAGGAATTCGCAGTAAAAGGTAATGTAATTGATATGGCTGTTGGTGTAATTATAGGAAGCGCTTTCGGGAAGATAATAACCTCTTTTGTAAACGATGTAATAATGCCTCCCTTTGGACTGATTCTTGGAAAAATGGATTTCTCTAATCTGTTTATAAATCTTTCAGGAAAAAGCTTTCAAAGTCTTGCTGAAGCAAAAGCTGCAGGAGCTCCCACACTAAATATCGGCCTTTTCCTTAATACCATAATAGATTTCCTGATTGTAGCATCATTAATATTCCTTCTTATAAAACAGGTAAACAGATTCAAGAAAAAACCAGCAGATGAAGTCTTGACAAAGGAATGTCCATACTGCTGTTCAAGCATACCAGTAAATGCAAAGAAGTGCTTGTATTGCACATCTGACTTAAGTTGACATTTTTGAAAAAAATTTGTATTATTAATTTTAATAGGTTTTTTGTAAAGATTTCTACGAAAGGAGAAAAAGATGATTTTATCAAAAAAAGTTTTCTTTATCATGCTTTTAGTATTCTCAACACTAGCTTATGCTGCTGATCCTATGTATGATTATTTCGACTCTATAATGTATTCCCAGGGAGTATTCAGAATAAGAGCCTGGGTTGATTATGGAAGAGCAGCTTCATACATTGACAGCACATTTGCTTTTCATTTCACTACCGTTCCTGCAGAACAGGAAGACATGGCTTCATATCCCAATGATGGGAAATATACAAAAATAAAAGTCCCTTTGAGTGTTACTTATGCAATTACTGATTATCTGGATGCAGGATTATTGGGTCAGTTTGTTTCAAGGTCTCTTGAAGATTCAATTTCAACAACTTCAAGCTCAGGTATAGGCGATACCTGGATTTATACAAGATTCGGTTTATCCAAGGATCCTGTATTCAATATCAGGCTAGCTGGAAAAATTCCCACAGGTTCATGGAAAGATATTGCTGAAGGAAAAGAAGAAGGCCTGGAGATTGGTGACGGACAAATGGATCTTGAGCTTGCATTGAATGGAACATTCCCAGCTTATCCAGAAAGAGTAAAAAGTGATCAATTCGAATTCAAATTCAAGCATTGGTCATTTGAATATCTAATTGGACTTAGATATCGCATGAAAAGAACATGGACTTATGAACAATCTGGTCAGCCAGCAATGGATTGCGAATGGCAACCACCAATGGAAATACCATTCTGTTTCAGGGAAAAAATCAACGTTGCCTGTAACACTTATTTCTGGTTTTTAGGTTTCAATGGCAATTTAGGGATGACCGACAATGAAGTTACAATGGGTTCAACCACAACAACAAGCAAGATTAATAATATAATGTTTCACACTGGTCTAGAAATAAGAGCAGGTGAAGGTTTTTATATTAACGCAATGTATCAGGGAACCATTGGCGGTCAGAATACTCCATATGAATGGCATGTTCTTGGTGGAGGCTTGGGCATAATTTTCTAAAACATCATTAACTTTTTAAAGCTAGCTTGCTATACAGGCTAGCTTTTTTCATGCTTTTATCCTGAAATTTAGTATTTTGTCCAGACCAACAATATCTTTTTGCTTGCAATTGTTTCAATAATCTCAAGAACATGTATCGTGAGAATGGAAATTGAAATATAAATGAAAGGCATTATTGATGGATGTCAAGGAATCACTGACTTATGTAACAAGGGATAAGGATTGGATAATAAAAGTCCTCATGAGCTTCATCCCTATAGTCAATATCGGTATACTGATGAGAATAATAAGAAATGTCGCCCTGGAAAAGGAATACCCAATTCCTTCAACAAGCGAGATTTCAGATTTATTCAGGGAGGGATTAACAGGATTTCTTGCAATGTTTTTGCTGATGTTTGTTATTGCAATTCCAATGACAATACTTATTATACTGTTTTCTGGATTGGGAATACTTCTTGGAATTATTGGAAGTCAGGCAGATGCAAGTGCTTCTATTATGGTAATGATTGTGTTTTATATTCTTGTGTCCCTGTTCAGCATTCTATATTCTTTTTTCATGAACATAATTGCTCCAGTAATATGGATAAGAATAAGTCTTGTTAAGGAATTCGGGCAGGTATTTGCATTTGCTCAGCTTCTTAAGTTCACGAGGGAAAATTTTGGTCATTTATTCAAAATAGCTCTATACTCCTTTGGGTTGATTTTTGCAGCATGGTTTGTAGCAATGCTTACTATGGGATTAGGCTTATTCATTCTACAACCATTACTTATGTTTGCAATGTATCACCTTTATGGACAGCTGTTAAGAATAACTGGAGGTTTCGATGATTTGAGACTGGAAGATATAATTTAAATTATTGACATGGTATTTTGAAATGAAAACATCAGATTAAATGAAAAAAAACATAGTATTCATCTTTTTAATCTCAATTCATTTGCAGGCATGGGATTTCTCATCTTCAGCATTATTCCTGTGTTATGGGGATCCCACTTCAATAAGAGCTTTTCAATACAGCATGGAAGATGTAAGGAAGGATTTTGCATATCTTGCTAAAAACAATTACAAACCGGTTTCCTTTGAAGAATGGCTGAAATTCAAGAAAGGAAATAATCAGCTACCGTCAAGAAATATTCTTGTGATTTTTCCATTCCCGAGCTCAAGTCAGCTGGATGGATATCTCAGATTATTAAATGAATTCAAATTTAAAGCTATTTTCTTTGTTGTTCCTGAAAAGCAAATTGCAGGACAAGATATATCAATTAGTATCCTGAGAAAAATTATAAAAGCTGGACATGAAATAGGTTTAACATCATCTAATTACTCAAGATATCTTGAAATTGCAGCAAACGAAGGTTCTGAAAAGAAGGATGAGTTATTCAAGAAAGAACTCAAAGAATCCATTGATTTTTTTAACAAGAATGCAATATATTTCATACCTGTATATCTATACCCATATGGAGAAACAGATGGTTCAATTCTGGGCATTCTTCAGAATAGTGATATTGATTCTGCAATTCTTCCGGGAAAAAGCCTGAATGTCTGGGGTACTAATCGCTTCTATCATAAATACTTGATAAGAACTTCTGGAACTGATTTCAGTAAGACATTAAGTGAAATGGAAAAGGAGATTGAGGAATAAAAGACTTGATTTTCAAATGAAACATAAGCAAGCATCTTTTAAGTATATGATAATTAACAGATATTGAAATATGAGAGTCCTCCATATTAGTGATTTGCATTTCCATGTATATGACATGCCACTCAATTCCATTTTCACTAAAAGGCTGGCCGGTCAGTTAAATCTTTATTTACGAAGGAGATTGAAGTTCAAGAATAATCTAACAAGAGAAAGACTTGAGAAAATCTTCAAAGAGGACTGGGATTATATAATACTTACAGGTGATCTTACAACAACCTCCCAGGAAAAAGAATTCAGCTTATCATTGGACATACTGGGGGAATTGTATGAGAAAGGGAAGCTTATAGTTATGCCGGGTAACCATGATTACTATCTGAAAACTAGTGAGGGCTTATTCTATAAATACTTCCTGAAAAATTCAAGTGATGAAGAGAAATCTTTCAAGAAATATTTCCTATATGAAAATGTAACTTTGATATGCCTGAATATGGTGAAACCGAATCCTCTTATATACGCATCTGGTGAGATGAATGATTACACAATAAGAATGTTGCAGAAAGAAATGTTTGAACTTACCTGCAGGAAAAAAGAGATATGGATAGCAGGTCATTTTCCTGTAATATATCCACATGATTACAGGATACCAAAGAGAAGATCCTTACCTTCCAATCAGCGTTTGGTTCTTGAGAGCTGGTTCAAGGCTTATAATGTCAGATTCTACTTTCATGGTCATGAACATCATGACTGGATAATAGGAACAAATTATGGTACGAGTTATATAAATAGCGGTTCTTTCGGCAAGAACGGAATTGCAACTGCAATAATTGATGGTCTGCCAAAAAAAGTTCAATACTGAGATAATATCAGCTATTGCATCTAATGAAATAAAGCAAACTCAACAATCAACTATAACTCAGTCAAATTATTGCTTGACTAAATTGCTTGTCATGGAATTAAAGAACTTATGTTTAGAACTATTATAGTACTTTATATTGCTGTTTTTCTGCTGACCTCCTGTACAAAGATCCAGGAAGGAGATGAGTTTGCAAGGAAAGCATGGAATGCCCAGCAAAAGGGAAATCATAAGGAAGTAATAGAAAATCTGGAAAAAGCTGTCAGGATGCCGACAAAAGATTTTGAAAAAGATGATCTGCATACTGCATTGGGAACAGAATATTATCTGAGTGGAGAATACAAGAAGGCACAGGAACAGCATGAAATAGCAGTCAAGCTCAATCCGAGAAACTATCAGGCTTATACAAATCTTGGAATAGTCCTAAGGAAGCAGGGCAAGTTCAAGGAAGCTGAAGAAGCTTATATAAAAGCTCTTGATATAAATTCCAAATATGCGCAAGCCCACTCAAGTATAGGTGCATTATATCTTGCTCAGAATGATTACAAGAATGCTTTGATTGCATTGAAAAGAGCAGTTACCCTTGAAACTGAGCTTCCAGAAGCACAAGCAAACTTGTCTCTTGCATATGCATTAGCAGGTGATCTTAAAAATGCAAAAGTGCATTTCCATAAAGCTGAAGCTCTTCATTATAAACCTCTTGAACCTATAAGGTTTCTTATAGACAATCTGGAAAAAAATGAAACAAGAATGTCAAGGGAGGCAACAAAAGGAGATTCCCTTGCTTCAGCAGGTTTTGATCTTCTCCTTATGGACAAGTATGATGAAGCAGTGAAGGTTTTCGAAGCAGCTCTTAAAGGCACTTTCAACAGATACAGTAAAGAGGAAATCATGGCTGCCTTGAGTGGAGCTTTATTGAACAAGGGAGAAAATAAAAAAGCCATGGAATTGATAGAGAAGGTACTACAATCTGATCCTAAGCAGGTTCTGGCATTAACAAACAAAGCTTCCTGTTTATACAATGAAAAGAAAAACGAAGAAGCTATTGAGATCCTTGAATTCGCATTGAAAAACAATCCTTATTTCGGTCCAGCATGGAATATATATGGTTTGATATTGCTTGATGAAAAAAAATTTGCAGAAGCTTTAAAGGCTTTCGAAAATTCTGTATCTGCTTTTCCAGGTAATCCAACATATCATGCAAATCTTGCATTGGTTTACAGCAAAATGGGGAAAAAAACTGCTGCAGAGGAACAATACTCGATAGCTAAGATTCTTAAATACAAGAACTTAGAGGATTTAAGAAAAGAACTGGATAAGTAAGACTATCATATAAATCAATAATATTCAATAAATAGCAGATTTTACTTGAAAAAAAACTTTAAGTTTTTAAACCATGTCAATGTAATAATTACGATTGCTCAGGATGTATAGATGAATTGTATTAATTGTGGGAATTACCTGCCAGAAAATGTCAAGGAATGCCCTTTCTGCGCTGTTTTAAAGCAAAAGGAAAATGACATTGACTATTTCCTTAGTCAGAAAAAAATTTTTGCTGAAAGATACGTTCTGATATCATTACTTGGAAAGAGTTCATGGACAAGAGTATTTACAGCAGAAGATATCAGTAGCAAGTCACTTGTCGCCCTGAGAATACTTAAAACATCAGATTTCCTGGATCAGGATTTCTCTTCATATTATATGAAAGAAGCTTATAAAGCTTCCAGAATGTTGCATAATAATATAGTCAAGATATTTAAAATAGGTAGATATAATGGTTACGTTTATATAGCTGAAGAGCTACTGGCTTCCGATGTCAAAAAGACGCTTATTGATGAGGATCTCCAGATAGAGAAAAAGCTTAAAATAGCATACCAGGTATCTCTTGGATTGAGTTTTGCTCATCATAAAGGAATATTGCATCTTGACTTGCATCCTGGAAATGTTCTTCTTGATGAAGAAAAAAGTGCAAAAATTTCAGGTTTTTGTGTTGTAAAAGCAGGTTGGGGAAAAGCAGTTTCAGGAAAGGGATCTCCCAATCCCCCACCATCTTATCTTGCCCCTGAGTTAATAAGGAATGGAATACCTACCCATCTAACAGACATATATTCCTATGGGGTCATGTTCTATTTCATGATGACAGGAAAAATGCCTTACAAAGAACCTGATTTCATGCTAAGTCAGAGAAAGATGTTATCCCCTGTTTCTCCTCAAGATATAAACAAGAATATTCCTGATGAAATCAATAGATTGTTACTGAAATGCCTGTCTCCAAAACCAATAGAAAGACCTCAATCCATAGATGAAGTAACAGTAATCTTGAATTCAATTGTGAACAAGAGTTCCCTTGTTGTCTCCATAAATAATGACTCATATAAGATATTAAACCATGATTTGCAAGTCAGCAATTCATATTCACATGAATCCTTGAAGCCCCTGAAAGAAAAGAATCCAATGCAGACTCCTCCCCTGAAACCAATTCTCAATCATATGAAAAAGAAGAAAAGATTCCCTGTCAAATTATCTGAGCTAGGATTGTCAAAGTCCTTCATGAGATCCTTTTTGGTAGCCTCAGTAGTGTTGCTTTTTCTACTCAGTGTCAATTTCCTGAGAAATCTTGCATGGGATATTAATCCTTTTGATGAGAGATATCCTGAAATTGTAATAAGTACATTACCCAAGAAATTCAAGGAAACAAAAATCAAGAAGGAAGTGAATCCTGAAAGAAAAGAAGCCAGGAATGACTTTCTTGATTTCGAAAAAAAGCTGCCCAAAAGCCTCTCTGCAGAAAAGAAGGATGAATCACCTTTAAGCCTGTATGAAAAAAAGGAGGTTGTCATAAAGCCAACTTCTGATGAAGCTTTTGAAGAAAACCTGTTTGCATTGAATAATGAAATTGAAAAACCTCAACCTGATAATGAAAAAATAGAAAAACTTGAAGCTGTTTCCAAATTTATAGTTAAGGAATGGTCAGTATCTATCACTGATGGTGATATTGATAAATTTGTCAGCCTCTTTTCAGATCCAACTGAATACCTTTCATTCAATAAAATAAGCAGAGAAAAACTGAATGTAATTGTCACCAACTGGAGAAGCAAAAGAGAGGTTAAGAAGTTTACGGCGGAAAATATACAGGCAAAAGTTCTTTCATCTTCCCCTCCATATCAGGTTGAGGTTAGCTGTTTTCACAAATGCTATACAACTGGAAGAGGCAATGGGGAATGGACAAAGCACTTCCTGATAAAGTGGATAGATAATAAACCTCTCATAATAAAACACTGGTAACTTGTTTCAGTCTTCTTCAATATCTACTGGAGAAATATCATCAGGATAAATACCTTTCTGGGGCTTTTCAACAAAATTTCTTATGTCGTTAAAGTCGATATAATGCATTCCAGCTACTTCCCTTATTTCCCTGGCAACTATTCCAGAAGTTGACATAACAAGGAATTTCTTGCCTCGTTCCCTGAGAAGTCTTAATGCTCTTTGAAAGTCTCCATCTCCGCTTACAAGAACTGCCTTATCATAAAGATCTATTGTATTAAACATATCTAATACAATTTCAACATCAAGATTAGCTTTCTGTTTATGTGTTCCATCAGGAAGGTAAATGGTTTTCAATTCTTTCCTTTCAAGACAATATCCCATATGAGCAAGTGCTTTCAAATAATTATCTTGCTGGGAGTCAACATTGCTGTCTACTCCAACATAGTAAAAGGCATCAACTATTTCATCACCGTTTCTGGATAAATAATCAAGCACTTTCTTGGGATCAATCCACCAATGCAATTTGTCTTTCTGCATATAGAAAAAATTTGTTCCATCCACAAATATGGAAATTCTCATATAGCCTCCATAAATATAAAGTTTCCATAAGATTTCTAAAAAAACAAATAAAAAAAACCAAGTTTAATTCTCTTGCATCTCGCTTAATGACAATACCTTAGTAAGTGCCATACTGTGAATCCTGTTAGCCAGGCTATCTGTTCTTGAAGGCATTGCTATTGGATAAAATACTCCTGCTACTGTTGCAGCAACCTTTGATTCTGTCAACTGAGTTAAAATCTTATACAGGATATTGCCACTCTCTATATCATGCACCACAAGTATATCTGCATTGCCTGCAACTGGACTCTTGATATTCTTAATCTTTGCAGCTCTTTCCGATATTGCGTTATCAAGTGCCAGAGGTCCGTCTACTGTGCATTTTCCAAGCTGACCAGTCTTTCCCATCTGGCTTATTGCTGCAGCATCTACGGTAGAAGGAAGGTTTTTGGGATTCACCTGTTCTATAGGAGTAATAATCGCAACATTTGGGTTTTCATAACCGAGTATATGTGCAATGTTAACAACATTCTTGGTTATCTCAACCTTGGTGACAAGATCAGGGGTGATATTTGCTCCAGCATCTGTAATGAAAAGCATCTTTTTTGAATAGGCTGGAATTTCGAATAAACCAATGTGAGATAGAATTGGCTTTCTCTCATTCAGCTTTTCAGCTTTCATAATAAGTTCGAATATCTTCTTGGGATTAGCCAGACCATTCATTAGAATATCAGCCTGTCCATTGTAAATCAATTCTATTGCTGCATTAATTGCTTCATTCTCATCATCAACAGTCTTGATGGATGCCCATTTGAGTTTCGGAAAACCAATCATTTTGTTTTCCTCACCAATGCAGATAAACTCGATTTTCAGATCCTCTACCTGAGCCAGACTCATCCATGTAAGCTTCTGATAAGGGTTGACTAATGCTATCCTGCATTTTGGCATTGTTGAAGCAGCCATAAGAAGCTCTTCCATGGATTTATACTTCATTCAATTCATCCTTTTTATCAATCCTGCTTAGATATACTGCAGTAATAATAGATAAATGCTTTGTATAATCATGATCCGCTCTTGATGTAAGTACTATCGGGACCTGTGCTCCTGCAATTATTCCCGAAACAGTACAATCAACAAAATATATGAGTGCTTTATAGAATACATTTCCTGTTTCAAGATCATGAACTATGAATATATCTGCATCACCCTTTATTAGACCACTGTAACCTTTCTCTTTTGCTGCTTCGGGGCTTAATGCAATGTCTAGCGAAATAGGTCCATCAAAACAGGCTTCAGCTATCTGTCCCCTTTCTCCCATCTTGGATATCAATGCAGCATCTATGGTTGATGGTATCTCATCGAGGAAGACTTTCTCGAATGGAGTAATAAGGGCAACCTTTGGCAGCATATATCCAAGTGCATTTGCAATCTTTATTGCATTCTGGCATATAGAAATCTTTTCGAAGCAAGTTGGTTTTATGTTGATTGCTGCATCTGACATAAATTTGAACCCTGATTTCCCTGGCAACTGGAAAATGGAGACATGCGAAAGCAGTTTCCCCGCTCTAATTCCTCTTTCCCTGTCCAGCAAAACACTCAATAGCTTTCCTGTAGAGATATTTCCCTTCATTATGATATCAGCTTGCATTGATCTTACCAGTTCCAGTGCTATGAAAGCAGCTGATGTTTCGTTATTACTATGGATAACTTCAAAATCTGAAATATTTATTTCATTCCTTATAGATACCTGATTTATTCCGTTTTTATCTCCTATCAAGTATCCTTTAATGTAACCTTCCCTGTTTGCAGACTGCAATGACAGCAGAACATCATCATTGTCTGCATTCACTACAGCTATTTTTGCTGGCTCACCTTGCTGAGTAGCTTCTTTAAGCTCATCAAAGGTTTCAATTCTTTTCATATGTAAAGCAAAGACTGTAAATCAATCAAAAGTGTCAAGATTAGATTAATAATTGATTTATTCCATAGATTTTCCTTTTTTATCTTGACATGGTTAAGCGTTTTTCAAAGTCCAAAAACCCTTAGTTTTATAATAAGAGAAAGAAAAATGAATATATTGTTGACAGGTGCAGCTGGCTTTATCGGCTCACATTTAACTGATAAGCTGATATCAAATGGACATTCAGTAATCGGTGTGGATAACTTTTCGACAGGAAAAGCCGAAAATATAAGTCATTTATTCAGCAATGCTTCATTCAGTTTCCTTGAAGCAGATTGTATTGAGCCTTTAGATATAAAAAATGATATAGACTGGATTCTTCATTTCGCTTCCCCTGCAAGTCCAATAGATTATATGCAAAAACCATTCCTCACGCTAAAGGTTGGATCCATAGCCGTTTTCAATCTACTTGATCTTGCAAGAGAAAAGAAAGCTGGCTTCTTTCTTGCTTCAACTTCTGAAATCTATGGAGATCCACTTGTACATCCTCAGGAAGAGAACTATTGGGGAAACGTAAATCCAACAGGTCCAAGAAGTGTTTATGATGAATCAAAACGTTTTGCAGAAGCAGTATCATTTGCATATAAAAGATATTATAAAACAAAGATAAAGATAATAAGGATTTTCAATACTTTTGGCCCAAGAATGCAAATTAACGATGGAAGAGTTGTACCGAATTTTATAATGCAGGCTCTTGCAAACAAACCATTGACTATTTATGGTGATGGATTGCAGACAAGGAGCTTTTGCTACGTTTCGGATATGGTCGAAGCTATTACAAGATTTCTGAATGTAGAAGACACAGGTCCTGTTAATCTTGGTAATGATGAAGAAATGACAATTCTGGACTTTGCCAGGCAAATAAATGAATTAACAGGTAATAAATCAGAAATGGTTTTCACTCCTTTACCCAGGGATGATCCCAAAAAAAGGAAACCCGTTCTTGGCAGAGCGAAGGAATTGCTCGACTGGCAACCGGTTATAGGTTTAAAAGAAGGTTTAACAAAAACAATAGAATACTTCAAAAAGGAATATGAAAAAAATAGTAATCATTAGTTGTCTGTTATCTGTATTGCTTTTTGCTGAGATAGGTGATCCTGGAGAATCAAGCTCTGATAGACTCAATATACCAAACATACAGAATATTAATACCCTGTTAAAAACTGAAACCCAGAATACAGCCGCTCTTGAATCCAGGATAGATCCAACCCAATACAAGATAGGTCCAGGAGATCAGATATTAATAATGCTGACTGGCAATGTTGTAATCAACTATCGTGGAACTGTTGATCCTTTCGGAAAAGTCATGTTACCAATGATAAAAGGAGAGGTAATTGGCGGTTTGAATATTCCTGAAGCACAAAAAAGATTGAAACAATCATATAGTGAATATTTCCATGATTTCGATTTATCACTGAGTGTAACAACTGTAAGACAGATTCAGATTAATGTGAGTGGACATACCTACAAACAGGGACTTGTAACTGTACCTGTTTACAGCAGATTAACAACTATTCTGGCATTGTCATTGGGGATATTTGGAAATGGTTCATACAGGAAAATAAGGGTAATAAGAGAAAACGGACAGACAACTTCATACGATATACGACAGTACTTTGCAAAAGGAGATACAACACAGAATCCAATGATAGCTCAGGGAGACAGGATATTTGTTCCGAAAAGAACAGGTCTTATAAAAATAAGAGGTGATATTTACCATTCATTCGAGTATGAAAGAATGAGGATTAATTTGACAAATCAGACAACAAGTGTTGATATAACAACAAGAGATCTGGAAAGCGAATTACCGAAGTTCATCTGGTTTGAAATCCTGGGAAACGAGAAGGTTGAAGATATCCTGCAATTGCTGGGAGATAGCAGTCCTACAATAAAAGGGAAAAGAATACTGATAAGGCGTTATACAAAAGATGGATTCAAGGAAATCAATGCTGACATGAATACTGTTCTTCAAGACAGGGATGAGCTTCTTATAAATACTGAAACAAGTTCTGTCTTTGTTTATGGAAATGTCAGAACACCGGGTGAATATGATTATCTTCCAAACAAGCCTGCAATATATTATATAAACAAAGCTGGAGGAGCAACACCAGAAGGAGACATGAAAAGACTTCAGGTTCTTGACAAGAAGACAGGAAAGTATGATAAAATAAGAGTGGATGAGATCCTTGCTGAAGACACACATTTGTATGTTCCTCCTTCTACAAAGACAGATCTTAAAGATTACCTTCTTATAATATCTACTCTCATTACTGTTATTGTTAGCTGGCAGTTAATAATGAAAACAATGGATGAATAAGAATGATTGAATACTTATATACATTTCTTAAAAGCGTTATTTTTCATAGAAAATTCATATTCTGGATGGGTGTTGCCTTTTTTGGTCTTGCATCAGCATATGCATTCTGGCTTGATAATTCATATGAAGCTCTTGTAGTAGTCCTTCCACCTGCAGAAGAAACAGGTATTCCTTCAGGGCTTAGCAGCATGATGTCTTCAATGGGTAATATTGGAAAAATGATGGGCAACACGTCAATCCCGGGATTTAATATGGGTGGAACAGCAGGAGATCCTGAGCTTTACTTGAGAATAATACAAAGTGCTTATATAAGAGAGAAAATTGTAAAGAGATTCAATCTGAAAGAAGTATACGAAGTAGACACTAATGAAGAGGCTATTGAATTACTTGATGAAAAAATTGAAGGCGAAGCAACTGATGAAAATCTTATAAAATTCACGGTTATAGATAAGGACAGAAGCAGAGCTGCTGCAATGGCAAATGCGTTTATTGAAGAACTTGACAAATTCAACAAGGAAAGCCTTATTACAAAAGCAAAGATTACTGTTCAGTTCTTGAAACAGAGACTGGATGAAACAAAGGTTATAACTGATAGTCTTGAAAACAAATTCCAGCAATTCCAGGAAGAAAACAAAGCTGTTTCATTGCCTGATGAAACTGAAGCACTCATTAGATCAATAGCACAAATAAAAGCTGAGATTATTTCCAAGGAAGCACAGCTTAATATCGTGAAAACATACGCTACTGAAAAAAATCCAGAGCACATTGCCTTGAAAACAGCGATTGACAAATTAAAGACTGAGATGAAAAACATGACTGGAGAAGGTGATCCTGAAAAAGACACTCAGTTTTATGTTCCTTTCTCCAAGATACCAAAAGTTGCAGTTGATTTTGCCAGACTGAAAAGAGATATCGAGATTCAGGAAGCAGTTTATCTGCTAATTTATCAGCAATATGAGATGGCAAAAATAGAGGAAAAAAGAACTACCCCTACAATTCAAGTCCTTGATCCAGCTACTCCCGTCATGAAGAAAATAAAACCAAAGAGAGCTTTTTACGCAGCCGGTGGATTGTTTTTTGGACTATTTATGGGAATCATTGTAGCATTGTTCTGGGATTTACTGAATAACATGATATCTGCAAGGGATGATATAAAAATAAAAGGCAGAGAACTCTGGCAATTATTCAAGGATACTTATTAATGTCAATAGACCACGATCTTAAATTATTTCAAAGTCAGTATCAGCAAGTATTAACTAATGCCTCAAAGAAGCTTATTCCTGTTCATGCGACATTCGAATTAACTTATAGATGCAACCTTATTTGCGGGCATTGTTATCTTCAGTCAGAACATCCAAAAAAAGCTAATGAATTAACATTTGAGGAATACAAGGATTTCATGGATCTTCTTGTGGATATGCAATGTATGTTCTTGACTTTTACTGGTGGTGAAATACTTATAAGAGAGGATTTCTTCCAGATAGCTGAATATGCGAGGAAAAGGCACTTCGCGTTAAGGCTTTTTACCAACGGGACTTTGATAGATCAGGATTCTGCAAGAAGAATTGCTGAATTAAGACCAGTAATGGTTGAAATAAGTTGTTATGGTTCCAACGAAGAAACCTATGAAAAAGTGACAAGAGTCCCTGGATCTTGGGTAAAACTCAGAAGAGCTATTGATTACTTGAAAAAGGAAGAGGTTCCGTTTCAGCTCAAGAGTGTCATCATGAAGCAGAATCTTGATAATCTTGAAGAACTTGTAAAATTTTTTATATCTCTTGATGTTCCTTTCAGACTTGATGCACAAGTAACCCCATTAAACAATGGAAATGAAGAAGCTATAAAAAACTGGCGAATGAATGATGAAGAGCTTTTCAGAGCTTACACATTTCTTCATAGCAGGATTTCACCTTTCAAGAATCCCGAAGAAGAAAGACTTCTTAAAATAAAACTGGCTGACAAGACAACTCCATGTGGAGCAGGCAGATTTACTTTCAGGATTAATCCCGAAGGTTTTATATCTCCCTGCCTTCAAATCCCTGATTATGCTGGAAACATTAGGAAAGATGACTTCAGGAAATTATGGAAAGAAGCAGAGATATTCAATAAATTCAGGCAGATTTATGTCTCTCATTTCGAGGAATGCATGAAATGCGAATATCTTCCATTCTGCAAAAGATGCATCGGTTTGAATAAGCTTATGAATGATGATTATCTCGAGATTTACAGGGAATTCTGCAGAGCTGCAAAAATAAAGGCTAAAGCCATAGAAGAAATAAACAAGAATAATAGTGTAAACATAATATTCGATGAATACAAGAAAATAGGAGAAGATGGGGTTTAACGTAATAGTCCCTGCAGCTGGTATCGGAACAAGATTAAGGCCTCATACCTTCACCCTTCCCAAAGTATTGCTTCCTGTCGCAGGAAAACCAATTATTGGTCATATTCTCGATAAAATAGTTGCACTTAAGCCAGACAAATTATTCATAATTGTTGGATATATGGGAGAAAAACTGCGTTGCTATACCTCAGAGACATATCCAGATACTGATATTGTTTTCGTGGAGCAAGAAGAAACAAAAGGACTTGGTCATGCAATAAGCCTTGTAGACAAGCTTATAGATAAAAACAAACCACTTCTAATCATGCTTGGAGATACTCTTGTTGAGCTGGATTTATCTCTTATGCTTGATGAGCATTATTCAGCTCTAGCAGTCAAGGAAGTTGATGATCCAAGAAGATTTGGTGTCGTTGAGCTGGACAATGGTTTCATAAAGAGGGTTATAGAGAAACCTGAAAAACCACCCTCCAATCTTGCGATAGTTGGAGTTTATTATTTCAGGGAAGCCTCCCTTCTTTTTGAAGGACTTGATCATATAATAAGGAATAATATTACAACAAAAGGTGAATTTCAGCTTACTGATGCACTGCAATATATGCTTGACAAAGGTACTGAATTCATCCCCCGAAAAATCGGCAAGTGGTTTGATTGCGGACGCCCTGAAACTTTGCTTGAAACAAACAAGGCATTGCTGGAAAAGGAGATGGAGCAACATCATAAGAACGAAAAAGACTACATGATAATACCTCCAGTAAATATCGGGAAAAACGTTGAAATCAAGGAAAGCATAATTGGACCATATGTCACGATAGGGGATAACGCAAAAATATATCATGCAATAGTTTCTAACAGTATTATTCATCATCATGCAGAAATAAATAACTTGATAATAGAGAATTCTATAATTGGTGAAAGGGCAGAAGTTTTGGGACAGATGATGTCATTCAGCTTAAGTGATAATGCTTCTGTCCATTTTTTTAATGAATCATTAAAGGAGGAATGATGCATCGCAAAGGACACTTTTTATTCACATCAGAGTCAGTGACAGAAGGACACCCGGACAAGATAGCTGATCAAATTTCAGATTCAATACTGGATTGCCTGATAAGCCAGGATCCTGCATCAAGGGTAGCTTGTGAAACACTGGTTACAACCGGACTGGCTTTCGTGGCTGGAGAAATTACGACAAATGCATATTGTGATGTTCCCAACACGGTAAGAAATGTCATCAAGGAAATCGGTTATACAAATGCACAATTTGGATATGATTATGAAACCTGTGCAGTTGTAGTTTCAATAGATGAGCAAAGCAAGGATATAGCTATGGGAGTTGACGAGGGTGCAGGGCATTCACAGGGAGCAGGAGATCAGGGCATGATGTTTGGTTTTGCAACAACTGATACTCCAGAACTAATGCCTATGCCTATTCTTCTTGCCCACAAGCTTACACAACAGCTTTCAACTGCAAGGAGGAGTAATATTGTTAACTGGCTGAGACCAGATGGAAAATCCCAGGTTACTATTGAATATGAAGACTGGAAGCCAAAGTGCGTCAAGACAGTTGTCATTTCCACTCAGCACAATCCAGAGCCAACCCATAAGGAAATCGAAGAAGCAATGATAGAAGAGGTAATCAAGAAAGTCATTCCGAAGGAAATGCTTGCAAAAGACATAAAATATTATATTAATCCGACTGGAAGATTTGTTTGCGGAGGACCTCAGGCTGATTGCGGCTTGACTGGAAGAAAGATAATAGTCGATACTTATGGTGGCATGGGGCGTCATGGTGGAGGAGCATTCAGCGGAAAGGATCCTTCAAAAGTTGACAGAAGCGCATCATATGCTGCAAGATGGGTTGCAAAGAATATTGTTGCTGCAGGATTTGCTGAAAAATGTGAACTTCAGCTTGCTTATGCAATAGGAGTTGCAGAACCAGTAAGCATTATGATAGATTTGTACAATACAGGCAAGGTTGAGGAATCAAAGATAATAGCTGCAGTAAGAAATGTATTTGACCTGACTCCAAAGGGAATTATCAATTCTCTCAATTTGAGAAGACCTATTTTCAGAAAGACAGCTGCTTATGGTCATTTTGGAAGAGAGATTCCTGAATTCACATGGGAGCAAACAAACAAGGTTGAGGAACTGAAATCAGCTATATGAAATTTTTTTCTTGACATTATTGAAAAGTATTATTTAGTTGTTCATGTCTTTTTATGAATTTAAAGAAAGGAGAAAGCATGAAGTATTTTATTCTTCTAACCCTGATTTTAGGGGTTACTGCACTTTACGGTACTGACAGGTTAATAACTAATTTTGATCCAGCAGATGGTGCGTCAGGTAATGTTATTTTCTCCCGTCAGGACTATAACTATGAAGGTGTTGACGGAATATCTATTGACAGCTGGACATTAAAAGCAGCTGGTATAATTGGTGGAGGTCGTGTTTCCGGTGGTTTAATGCAGGTCAGTGGACAATATCGCTTGTATGCATTCGGTGGATTCAGCAATGCTCATGAATATTATGATTTAACAACTGATTCATGGACAGCATGTCCATTACCACCTTATACAACAAACAACTCAGGATTTACAGTTTGCAATAACAAACTTTATATCTTCGGTTCATACGGCTCACACAGACATGTAATGGTTTTCGATCCAGTTTCAAATGCCTGGACATCAATGGCTGACATACCAACATCATACTGCGGTTCTTACTGGTATGCAAGTGGTGCATCACCAATAGGTGGAACAAGAATTATTGTTGCCGGTGGAACAACGTCAAACGGTTCTGGTGTTACAACAGCAGCAATTTATGACACTGCTTCAGATTCATGGACAGCTGCTGCAAACATGCCAGGTGGAAAATATTACTGCACAGCTTCATGGTTTAATGGAAAAGCATATTTTATCGGTGGATATTCAACCAGTGCAGTTGTTTATGGATATACTCCAGGAACAAACACCTGGACAACCGAACCAGCACTTCCATCTGCAAAATTCAGCAAGATTGCATCAGCAGTTAATGGAAACGGCTTATTCGCATACGGTGGATATTCAACAAACAGACTTGCTTGCTATGCACTCTTCTATGGAAGCACAACTGCATGGCAGACTGATGAACCATTGCCATCCTCTTATACTGGTGGAGTAAGCCCAGTCGGCGGTGGCTATGACTATAATCTAATCATTGCTTATGGTGGAGACTCAGGTTCAACCAACAGGCAATGCTGGATTGGTGCAGGCCACAAGGTTGGATTTGGAAATTACAAGAATGCAACAAGGAAAATCCCTGAAAACTCATGCCTTACAGGAGTAACTCCTAATCCATGCAGAGACCAGATCAGGGTAGGATACAAACTCAATCCATCAGATCATATGAAGGCTGTAAACATTTCTGTTTACGATCTCAATGGTCGCAAAATTGCAACAATTCTTAATGAAAAAAGAGCAGATGGATTCCATGCAAAATTCTGGAATGGCAATCTTGCAACTGGAACATATACAGTTGTAATGACAATTGATGGAAAACTTGCTGGAAGCCAGAGAATAGTTCGCTTACCATAACAGGAAGTATCTTTTAAATAAAAACCGGGTTTTATCCCGGTTTTTTATTTTCTATCGGCCTGTAATTATTTTTAAAAAAATAGCTGTTTTCTCTTGACATTTAAGAAAAAGAAAAAAATCTTGCTTTCGTTTTTAAACTAATAGAAAGGAGACAAAATGACAAAGCATGTTTTAATGTTAATCCTTATTGGGAGTCTTTCATTACTTTTCGCACAAAACCATGTTCTCTACCGCCCAGAGGATGTTTTGGCAGGATTAGTACAACTTCCTGAGACAGTCAAGCCTTATGATTATACCAATTCAGTTGATGGAGTATCATTAGATCCATTCCAGAATGCTGCCAATCAGCCAACTGTAAACTGCCGTGGAGCAGGTTGCTTCTATGGCGGAAAGCATTATGTTTTCGGAGGTTTCGGAGCTAGTGATACTGACAAACCATCATGGTCATATGATCATAACACTAATACCTGGGCAAATTATACTCCGCAGCTTCCCAATAACTGCAACAACACCGCATTTACATTTACTGGAACAAAATTTTTCGTTTTCGGAAGCTACCCATCATCAAGAGTAATTCAGATTCTTGACTTTACGACAAGCACGTGGAATACTTCAAGAACAATCCCAACAAACCCGGCAGTTCCTTATGTCGGACACCAGGGTTGCTATATCGGTGGAGGAAAACACTTCATAACAGGTGGTTATACTCCCCAGACAAAACATTCATGGATTTATGATGACGTGGCTGATAGCTGGATTTCAGCAGCAGACTGGCCAGGAACTGGAAGTTATTTGTACTTCAATAACAACTGTGCATTCTATAATGGCAAAGTCTATACTGTTGGTGGATATAATGGAAGCACTGCAGGTTATACTGGCGTTCATATTTACGATCCAGTAACAAACACCTGGGCAACTGGTCCAACACTTCCAGGAGGAGTCAACTTCAATACAGCAGTCTCAAATCAAAATGGAATTTACAATGTAGGTAGTGGTTATTCTTCATATGGTCCTGCAAGAACAAACATTTATTTCCTGCAGCAAGGTCAGGGAAGCTGGGTTGATGATGAACCATTGCCACAAGCACGCGGTTCAATGCCAAATGCTTCATTTGACAGCTTCAATCTGCTGGTATCTGGTGGAACAAGCGGTTCATCAAGAATGGGAACAGCATGGTATGCAACAGGTCGTCAGGTTGGATTCTACTATAAATCAAAATTCGCCAATTATATCCCAACAAAAAGCGAAATGCTGAAGATTTATCCGAATCCATCACGCGCCAACTTCCTCTTCGGTTTTACTCTCTCCGACAATGATCATATGAAAGTAGTCAATATTACAATATATGACATTAGTGGAAGAGCTTTGAAAACCATTGTAAATTCAAAGAAGAGCTTTGGAAACCATGGTGTATACTGGTATACCGATAATGTAAGAGCAGGAGTATACATTTACAAGATGACAGTAGGTAACAAGCTTATTACAAGCGGAAGAGTTACAAAACTGTAATTCTCAACAACGAAACTGAAAATAAAAAACCGGGTTTTATCCCGGTTTTTTTATTTTCTATTGCCTTTTTTTCTAGTCATAGATTTTCTAGCCAAACTCATTTATGTCAATTCAAGGAGGCAGAATATGGAGATCCCTCAGGCATGCCTGAACCTTCTGGAGCAATTCAGGATAAGTGCTGAAGAAGCAGATATTACAACAATAATGACGTTATATCCAAAGGAAGGTGATGTTGTACAGATAACATCCAATGGGAAGATACTTAAAGGCTGGGATCAAATAAAAGCTGGATATGAATCCCTATTCCGATCCTTTTCTCCAAAAAGCCTTGAGTTTAGTGATGTAAAATCATGGTGGCTTGATGACTTATTATTCACGCATTTTCCAGTAAACGGAAAGGTAAGAAACGTGATCTCAGGAGAATCACTTGATTATGCCTCCATTGGTACTCTTGTTCTGAAAAAGAGCTATGGAGAAAGCTGGCATATAGTATTCGAGCAATTCACTCTTTACCTCTAAAACCTAACTTTGCCAAAAAGAAGAAGAATATTAATTGTAAGACCAGACAGAGTTGGTGATGTCGTATTAATGACACCGCTAATCTCGTCTTTAAAAGCAAGCTACAAAGATGCTTTCATAGCAGCTCTTGTAAGAAGGGAAACAGCTCCAGTTCTTGAGCATAATCCTGATTTGAATAAGATTCTGATATATTATCCACAAATTTCAGGAAGAAAACAGGTTTCAAGGATAAGAGAGTACGATTTCACAGATGCATTATTGCTTCATCCGACAAAAGAACTTGCCTGGTTGCTGTTTTTCGCAAGAATTCCAAACAGGATTGGTGTTGGGACTATATTCTATCAATATTTGACATTAATGCGTTCGGTTCCAAGGAATTATGAACCAATAAGACATGAAGTAGATTACAACATGGATCTTGGAAGATATATTGGGCTTCCGCAAATCATCTTAACACCGAGCATTACACTGCTAAAAGAAGAAAGAAGCTGGGCAATTGGCTATCTCGCTGAATGTGGTATCACTCCTGGAGATGAGATTATTGCGATAAATCCCGGGAGTGGAAGAAGCTCCCCCAACTGGAAAATAGAAAGATATATAGAACTGGCAAAGCTGCTGTGTGAAGCAAAGAATATAAAAATATTGCTTCTGGGAAGCAGCAAGGAAAAAAAGGATATACTTCCTTATATAGATGATTTTCCAGAGTCAATTATACCCTTATACGGATTATCACTCAGGGCACTTATTTCAATTATCTCCCAGATAGATATTCTTATATCATCAAGCACTGGTCCAATGCATATTGCATCTGCTCTTGGAAAAGGGACAATAAGTCTGTTCTGTCCGCTTCCAGTCTGCAATCCAGACAGATGGGGTCCGTTAGGTAACAGATCTTCGAATATTTTCCCTACTAATGAATTCTGCGTAGATTACTGCCCTTCTGAACCAAAATATTGCAATCTTGAAGGACTGACAACTGAAATGGTTCAGTCAATTGTATGGCAGAGACTTATGAGACCGTATCCCTAGCTATCCTTTAGAAAATACCAAAGACAGCATATTAGGAGGCAGACTTCTATCAGTTGAGGAATCAGAACTTTTAACTAAAGTCCATCCCCCAGCTTCTGTCAACTGCTTTGCAAGTTCATAAGGCATGAATAGCAAGTCAAACCATGAAGAAAACTTGTTGTTGTATTGCACTCTCAATCTCAGCTGACCCTTGTATCTGCCTCTTGCCATGTTGAGAGTATGGTATTCACTATGATATAATGGAGCATTTTTCAAGGGATCCTTTGTTGTTCCAACTAGAAGAGCACCCTGATTTGCTATCTGTGCTAACTGCCCCATTAATCTAATTGTGTTATCCATAGTACCTGCAATTCCAAGATTGTTCCCGAGCATAAGGAAAGCATCGAATTTCGTATCGAGCTTTCCCAGTTCCTTTATATCCATTTTTCTTGCATTCAATACACCTCGCTTGAGGCAAATGTCAACCATGCTCTGGAGTTTGTCTATTGCCAGGATATCATAACCTGCATTTTGAAGTGCAATACTGTGTCTTCCTCCACCTGCACCTATATCGAGAATTTTTTTCCCTTTCGGTATTTTCTCTTTTATTATCTCAAGCAACGCTCTGTCATAGTCCTGCAATGCAGCTTCGGGCAGAAGGTATTCCGAAAGATATTCCTCTGCAATCAACCCATCATCTCTCTGAACCTTGCAGACAACATCTTTTCCTTCCATTTGATCTTTGAGAGCGATACCGAAAATCTCAGGTTCATATGCAGGATGCCTTAGCTCAAGCTGGAGAAAATTGCTTTTCTCTATTGCTGACAGTGGAGCGCCAAAACCCATTTTGAATAGCTCAATTGCATTAGGTTCTGCAAGATTGTTGAAAGGACCTACTCTTACAAAAGGTACTTTCCTGTTTTCCAGATCCCTGAAAACAAACTGCATGGGAGATAATGTATCATTTTCAGATGGTGAAAACTCAGTCTTAAATGGTCCATATAACTGATAACCCTGAAAGCCATATTCCTTTGTTGTTTCAAGAATGACAACCCATTCAATTTTGCTTTCCTTTTGAATGAATGTAGTCCAGCAATGCTTGTTTTGTATAATATGCGAAGCTGCAAAAAAACCATATCTTCCTTCATCAGTTAGCTCTCTTGGTGTAATCTCTGGAATCCCCTCCATATACCTGATAGTTCTCATTATCTCCTCTTAAAAACAGGTTATAACCAAGCTTTTTATGCTATAATTTAGCTCCGCATTCAGGGCAGAACTTAACTCCCGGTTTTATTTCTGCATTGCATGAAGGACAATTCATAGTCTGCTTTGCACCGCATTCAGGGCAGAATTTGGCTCCCTCTTTAATCTCTGCATTGCAGCTAATACAATTAGCCTTGCCTGGAGTAATAACTTTCCCTCCACATTCAGGACAGAACTTTGTTCCTTCTGGACAATCATGACCGTTTACGCATTTCACCATTACTTTTGGAGTCTGTGATTGCTGCTGCTGCTGGTTTGCTTGTTGCACCATTCCTGGCAATATCATGCCCATTCCTATTCCAGCACCCATTCCCATACCCATTCCAGCACCGCCTGATTGATTTTTTGCTGCTTCCTCCATTGATTTGGCTGCCTGGAACTGCATGAATTCATTCATATTGCCTAATGCACTCATGCTTGATCTTGCATCTATCATTTTCTGGACTTCTTCTGGAACTGAAATGCTCTGGATCAGGAAATCAGGAGCTTCAAGTCCATATTTTCCGAAATCGTCTATAACACGTGATTTAACTCCGACTCCGATCTCATCGAAATACTGCCCTAGATCAAGTATGGATTTCAGGTTCTCTCCAAGAAAATCAGTCAGTCTGGCAAGAATTATTCCCTTCAAAAAGCTTTCTATGTCTTCTTTTGTAAAAGAGCTCATTGTTCCGACCATCTTGTTTATGAACAAGAATGGATCAATAACTCTTATAGAGAAACTTCCAAATGCACGCAGTCTTATCATCTTGAATTCAGCATCTCTGTAGAGAATAGGCTCCTTGGTGCCCCATTTGAGATCAGTGAAAACCTTCTGATTGACAAAGAAGACTTCTGTCCTGAAAGGACTTCTTCCATCAAATGCTTTTCCAATCAAGCCTGCAATGAGTGGGAGATTTGTTGTTGTAAGTGTATGTCTGCCTGCTCCGAAAGTATCAAGTGCTTTTCCATCCCTGAAGAAGACAGCGGATTGGCTTTCCAGAACAATAAGCTGTGAGCCTATCTTGGTTTCAGCAGAACCATATTCCGGAATCTTGTGTACAATTTCGTCTCCAGTAGGATCATGATATTCAATGATTTCCATCAAGTTCAAGGGATTCATTTTTCTCCTCCTTATAGTGGTTTAAGAATACTGGATCTGAGAGCCAGTTTTTTGTCAATTTCACTCATAATCTTGTCTGCGTTTGCCAGGTTTTCCTTTGAAAAATCCTGATCAAACAGTGCTTTTAGTTGCATGACTTGCTCCAATATGCTAAGATCATATTGGTGAAGCTTTTCCAGTTCTTCCTCTTCGACTGCATTTTTATCAAAAAGACCTGCATAACCTCTTGGTGCATAACGTATTCCATCAGTTATCTTCTCTAATATTTTAGCTGTATTCCCCAGATTTTTCAATATTCCCAAATCACCTGCATTTGCAGCATCTTTTGTCCATTTATCAAAACTGGTTTTTACTATTGAGAATTGAACACCAATGAAATCTCTCAATTGCTTGTCAGTATCTCTTAACTCTTCCTTATCCTTATATCCTTTGTATCCAGGTATAAAATCAGTAATTTTATTTACTATATCTCTTAGTTTGTCTGTGAAACCCATATTAACCTCCTTGTTTCTATAACAACTGTCAATCATTTTTTCTTGATAAAATAGTCAAGAAAAAACATTCCCTTTTGTTCTACATATTTTCCCCCCTTTATTCTGAAAGTGGTTTTTTATTAATATCTTAGCAATAAATATGCCATTCTTAAAAGCTCATTATAAGCAAGAACTGGATTGACAATGCATATAAATACCCCATATGGGACAATGCCTCTATTGAGGTATTTTACATTCTTACCATGCCTCATTTGGGGTATAGAGTAAAGTTTTCAATAAGCCTTTTTCACTGGAAAATCATTTAACTTGACAAAACAGATGTTCCTGTGTGCTTACAAATTCTACTCAGGAGGTAATAATGATGAAACTCTCATTGCTTTATATCATGTTTTCATTCGTCAATCTGTTTTCCGTAACCTATTATGTATCAACGAATGGCGACGACGATAATAATGGAAGATCCCGGGATGAGGCATTCAGGACATTGCAGCATGCGGCGGATATTGTAGTTGCATCTGACAGCGTACTCACTCTCAATGGTGATTACGCAGGTTTTTATCTTGAGAAAAATGGTACTGAGCAAAGACCTATTGTGTTCAGGGGATTTTCCGATAATGCAAGAATAACAACAAGAAATCCTGTTACTCCAGATGGAATAAATGTTGAGAATTCCAGCTGGGTAATAATAGAGAATTTCAAGGTAATAGGTATGCCAAGGAATGGAATCAGGGTAGCAGTTTCATCACATGTCACAATCAGAAGCAATTACTGTGATAACAATTATGAAAGAGGCATTTTCACGGGATTTGCTGACTATGCTCTGATAGAATATAACGAATGCCTTAACAGCCAGGATGAGCATGGGATTTATTTCTCTAACAGTGCGGATCACCCAATAATAAGGTGTAACATATCTCATCATAACAATGGTTGTGGCATACATATGAATGGGGATGTCAGTCAGGGAGGGGATGGTGTAATTTCAGATGCAATCGTGGAAGGAAACATCATATATGAAAATGGTAATGGTGGAGGTTCAGGAATCAATTGTGATGGTGTCATAAATTCCCATATATTCAACAATCTGCTTTACATGAATCATGCAAGTGGTATCAGTTTATATCAAATAGATGCTTCTCAGGGTTCGCATCATGTAAAGATTTTCAATAATACAATAATACAACCGGATAATGGCAGATGGTGCATAAATATCAATACTTCTTCCACTAATGATACGGTTTACAACAATATTTTAATAAATCTTCATAGTTACAGGGGCAGCATTACAATAGATGAATCTTCAAGAAGCGGCTTTTTCAGTGATTACAATTTAGTTGTAGACAGGATGTCATATGATGGTGATAATGTAATTGATCTTTCAAGGTGGCAATCTTATGGATATGACAGGCATTCTTATATAGCTGAAAACATGAATAATATATTCATGGACTGGCAGAACAGGAATTTTCATTACAGGGAGAATTCCCAACCTGTAGAGAAGGGTACTGATGCAGTTTCCTATATAGTTAAAAACGATCTTGATGGAGTAAAAAGACCACAGGGACAATATTATGACATAGGCTGCTATGAATATGTCAGTAATGGTTTCAATTATGCATTAAGCTCAGTTCCATCTCATCTTAAGCAGAAGATTTACTTCAGCAATGGTTATTTGCATTACAGGAATCTTTCCATGAATGACAAGCTGTTGCTTTATAACCTGTCAGGAAGAAAGATTTCTTCTTTCAGAATAAATCAAACTGATGGAAAGCTCTATATTGGAAATCTCCCGAATGGGATTATTCTTTACAGGTTAATAAGTACCATAAGTTGCAAGAACATCTCAGGAAAAATTCCTGTAATCAAATAAAAACCCGTATATTTCAACGGGTTTTTAATTCAAAAGGGAGAAGAATTATTTCAATCTATCTTGATTGTCTTCTTTATTTCCTTTTCATTCTTTATGAAATAGACACCTGCTGACCATTTATTTGTATCAACAATATGCTTGCCTCTTGCAAGAGTCTTTATCAGCCTTCCTGAAACATCATAAATACAGCAGTTTGTAGGACTGCTTATATTCAGTCTGTCCTTGAATGGAACTGGTGAGACGCTGAATTTAATTGGAAGAGCAATTGAAGTCTTTTTGACTTTGTAACCTGCTGGTCTGTAAATCTCGAATGTATTGTCACTTGAATCGGTTAATCTGTCATCCCTGCTAGTTACCCTTACAAGACAGTCAGGTGAAGGAGTATCAGGAATTGTCCATGAATAAGTTCCATTGTTCTCTGCTCTTGTAACTGAAATCCAGTTTGATCCGTTATCTGTTGAATAATCAATTTTTACTGTATCAACATTTGTTGTGGCACTCCACAAGATATTATGAACGGTTCCTACTTCCCATGATTCTCCACCATTAGGGGAAATTACCTGTACAGAACCTGGATTTATCTTGAATACTGCATCACTTGCATCAGTCAGTGTTCCCCACCTGCTTGTAACTCTTGCCAGGCAATTGTCAGAAGGAGTATTCGGAATTGTCCATGAATAAGTTCCTGCTGAGTTAGAGGCATTGGAAATCTGAATCCATGTTGATCCACTATTTGTTGAGTAATCTATGTTAACAATATCAACATTCCCTTTTGCTGGTGTCCATGTAATGTCATGATTGGTTCCAACCAGCCAGTCCTCTCCACCATTCGGGGATGTGAGTGAAAGAACTCCTGCATAAAGTGCATAAAAATATCTGTCATTATCCTCTATATATAATCCACCATCTCTTATGCAGGGTGCTGACCAGTAAATATATGCTCCAAGCTGAGCTCTCCATGCTAATGAACCATCGGATTCATTAAGTGTATAGACATACCTGTCATAGCATCCCACTGATACCAATCCATCATAAACATCAGGTGAGGAGTTGATATCACCACCTGTCAGATAACGCCATCTAAGGCTTCCATCAGTAGCATTTAGTGCATAAATATAATCATCATTACTTCCAATGTAAACTGTATTATTGACAAAACATGGTGATGAATAAACATAATTTCCTGTCCTGTAACTCCACTTCAGGGATCCATCTGATTCATTTACTGCATAAACATAATAATCATTACTACCGACAAATACGGTCCCATCTGCTGCACACGGAGAAGAACGAACAGCTCCACTAGTCTTGTATCTCCATCTCAGGGAACCGTCTGATGTATTAAGTGCATAAAGATAAGTATCATAACTGCCACAATAAACTGTTGTTCCATTAACAAATGGTGAGCTATCAGTATCACCTGAAGTATAATATCTCCATACAAGTGAACCAGCTGATGCATTTATTGCATAAATGTAATTGTCATCACTACCTGTATATACAACTCCGTTGCTTACAAATGGAGTTGAATAATAAATTCCTGCTCCAGTTCTATATCTCCATCTCAGGTTTCCATCAGCCGCATTCAATGCATAAAGATAGTAATCATAACTTCCGCAATAAACAGTATTATCAGCACAGACAGGTGATGAGTAAATAGTTGCACCTGTCTTGTAATTCCATCTCAGAGAACCGTCAATAGAATTGATAGAATATATGCTGCTGTCTCTTGAAGCAAAATATACAACACCATCAAGAAAATATGGTGATGAATAATTGTAAGTATACCTGGACTGATATCTCCATCTCAGATCACCAGGAGCAGTATAAAGAAAAGCTATGCTTAGCATAATCAGCAGAACAACCCAGAAAGTCTTCATATTACCTCCTTTAAATTTAGCTCCTTGATAGTAAACATAATATATGATGTCAAGGTATTTCAATAATATTCTATAAAACATTGTCAAACATGACTTTCATGGATATTATTACTGGATTACTCAGCAAACTGAATTGATAACTATCTTGAATGTAGTTCCCTTTTCGGAAGTATCTGCTATGCTTATAGATGAATTTAAAAGACTGAGATTCTTTCTTACTAAAGCAAGACCAAGACCCAATCCTTTTTCTTTGGATGTATAAAAGGCCATGAATACATCTTCCTGTTTATCTTCCGCTATTCCCTTTCCTTCATCTTTTATGAAAAGGATTACAGAATCAATATTTCTTGTTATACTTAGATGTATGGGTTTGTTATCCATGGATGCCTCGAAAGCATTTTTTAAAATATTGTATAAAGCAGACTCAAAAAGAGGAATATCTGTTTCTATTTCTACTTCAAAACTGTTTTCATCTGGCAACCAGAAGACTTTTCTTTCACCAAACTGGAGAAATAATTTCTGCAATGCTGAGTTAAGCAAATCTGACAATTTAACCTTGATAAGTTCTAGCTGAGGTTTCTTGGCAAAATCCATTAGACTTCTTACCAGGTTTTCAGAAGACTTGATTTCGTTGAGTATGCTTTCAAGATATTTGAATGCTTCTTCAGAAATTTTTTCTTTCTGAAGCAATTTTGAGTAACCAAGTATTGTTCCAAGAGAATTCCTTATTTCATGAGCTAATCCTGCTGACAGTGTTCCAAGTTCTGCAAGATTACGCTTTTCAGCAATTTCCCTTTCAAGCTCCCTGATTTTTGTCACATCAACTGCCAGAATAGAATATCCCTGCAATATATCTTTCTGGTCAGTTACAATAGAAACGGATACTGAATATATCTTATCTTTCTTGAAAAATTCAACATCTTCAATGTGATTACCCATTCTAGCGCTATTTAGGATTTCCTTGAAAAAATCATCAATAGATGTTTCATCAATTCTTGCTGCAGATAAAATCTCCTTGTTATCCAGAAAATTCCTGCTGAAACTAGAGTTACAGAGAACTATTCTGCTATCAATATCAGTTACGATGAGAGCCGAATGAATACTTTTCAGTATATTCTCATTATATGCTTCATATGCTGCTGCCTTTTCGTTTGCTGCCTTATACAGCAATTCTAGTTCCTTCTGCTTGTCTCTTAATGCCTTTATGGTCTCTTCAAATGAGAAGGTTATCCTTTCTATATCGCTTTCATGTTCCTTTGCTGACGTTATGAAGGGAGCAGTATTAGCTACTTCCTTGAGTTTCCTGTATGGTTTTATAGCGTATTCATAGGCAATCAGGAGAAAGCCTAATGAGCTTATGATTGCTATTATCCAGAGAAAAGTCAGTACCTTTGAAACATAAGCCGCTTCAGATACCAGAGGAGATTCCAGATATAATGTCATTACGAATTCTTCATATACTCTTGTATAATAAATCAAGCTTCTATTAAAGTCAATTGTAGGTTCTGAATAAAGATCAATCTCTGTGTTCACTTCTCTTATGGATGAAGAGAGACCATTATATATTATACTACCATTGAAATCATATATTAATATCGATAAACCAGGTGTATATTCTATGGTCTGATCCAGATATTCTGTCATGATTTTCTTCTGCCCTTCAGTTTGCAGGGAAGCTTTTTTCAATACCTGTCTGGATGCAAGATATCTTGATTCCAGATAGATATATCCCTTGAGGTAAT
>JAFGND010000061.1 GCA_016927185.1 Candidatus Coatesiibacteriota bacterium | reverse complement strand
TCTTATATATTTAATAATATCTTGGTTATTCATATCCCATTGGGGAGCAATCAAGAAATCTTTTTTAGTTCTGGCAACCATTCTTAAAATTATTTTTGTCTCCTTCAATAGTCTTATGGATTTAATTATGATATCTGCATATTCCATCCAATCCATAAGTCTCCATGGATTCTTATTGTATTCCCCAGCAAGATTAGTCCCTTTGACTATTTGAAGCTGATGAAATTTAACTCCATCCACTGGGAGATAATTAATCTTGTTCACTGTTTCAAGTATTAGTTCCACAGTTTCATCAGGTAATCCTATAATAAGATGAACTCCAGTTCTGAATTTCCTGTAAGATGCTATTTTTTCCATACATTCAACAAAACATGCAAAGTTATAACCTCTGTTTATTTTCTTGAGAGTTTCGTCATGGCTTGACTGTAATCCAACTTCAATCCATATTTCCTTCTGGCTGCCTAAATCCTTAAGGAATTCTAGAAAGCTGCTTTTTAAAGTATCAGGTCTGCTGGCAATAATAAGTCCAACACTCTGATCATCTTCTAAAAGCTCCTTGCATGATGAAAACAGGATTTTTTCATCTATTGCTGTTGGAGTTCCATGCTGAAGGTATGACCAAAAGCGAATATCTTTTAAATCTCTGTTTTTTAATGCATGATTTTTTTGCTCTTTTAATGTACCTTTGTAACTTTCCACTTCAAAGCTTTCTGGAAGACAGTAACTGCATCCTCCAGTCAATTCTCTATGTTTGCAGCTCTTATTACTATCGGAGGAAATATCAAAAACAATTTTCGGGATTCTTCTTCCAAACTTGTTTTTGCAATAATCTCCAAAAGTGAATATCTTTTCCATTATTCAGGTATCAAATCTCCATATAAATTCCATCCAGAAGAAGATGTAATTTTAACTTCAATCACTTCTCCAATAAGGTTTTCAACATTCTTGATATGAATTACTCTGTTAGCTTCATCTCTCCCCATACAAGTATTTCCATAATGAGATTTACCTTCCAGCAAAACCTTGCTTTTTTTACCTATCTGTTTTTGGGTTTGTAAAATAACCTCCTTCTCTACTTCCTGGATAAGCCTTTTTAATCTTTCCTTTCTGATTTCTTCTGGTATCTGATTTATGAATTCAGAAGCTTTAGTTCCATTTCTTGGAGAATACTTATAAGTAAATGCACTACAAAAACCAAAATGAGAAATTGAGTTTAAGCTTTTTAGAAAATCCTCTTCAGTTTCTGATGGAAAGCCAGCTATTATATCTGTTGATAATGAAATTGAAGGTATAAACTTCTTCAATTGTTCAACCTTTTTATCAAATTCACTGAAAGTGTACTTCCTGTTCATTAATTCAAGGATTCTATCCGAAGCACTTTGAATCGGCAAATGAATATGCTTGCATATATTATCATTTGAAGCCATAACTTCTATTGTCTTCAAATCCAGATCCTTAGGGTGGGAAGTCAAAAACCTTATTCTTAAATTATTATATTTTTTAGATATCAAATCCAGCAATTCAGAAAAACTTAAATTATCGAATATATAGCTGTTAACATTTTGACCGAGTAATAATATCTCTTTTGTTGTTTCAGGAAGATTATCTATCTCCTTGATTATTTCTTCTTTACACCTTGATCTCTCTCTTCCTCTTACATATGGAACAATGCAATAAGTACAGAAATTGTTACAACCTCTCATTATTGGAATATCTGCCTTGAAGGGATCAGATCTTGTAAGTTTAAAACTATTTAATGGAATATTCTCATTATGCTGTACTGTATATAATCCGTTATAATTCCTGATAATAAGATCTGCAACAAGATTTATCTGGTCTGTTCCTATAACGAGATTCAGGAAAGGATATTTGTCAAAGAGATCACTTTTTTTTTCCTGGGCAAGACATCCAACCAATACAAATTTCAACTCAGGTTTTATTCTTTTTATATTGGCAAGAGACCATAATCTACCATGAAGTCTTTCTACAGCATGTTGTCTAACTGAACATGATAACAAGATTATTATGTCTGGTATTTCATTTTTTTCAATCTCTGTAAATCCTGAGTTGCTTAAATCGGTTCTAATCCTGTCAGCATCTGCTCTATTCATCTGACATCCATAGGTTTCAAGAAGAAATTTCATAGACTAACTGAAGTTATTCAAGATATCAATTATATAGTTTTTTTGCTCTATTGTTAAGCCCGGAAAAACTGGTATTGAGAGGCATTCTTTTGAAGCTTGCTCTGATATAGGAAAATCACCTTCCTGATATTCTAATTCATGGAAACATGGCTGTAGATGAAGAGAAAGAGGATAGTAAATGCAATTACCAATACCTTCTTTGTTAAGAATATTAACCAGCTTTTCTCTATTCTTGACTCTCAAGGTATATTGGTTATAGATATGTCTGTATCCTTCAGGCAGAAAGGGAGTTGTTATCATTGGATTTTTTATGCTTGCATTGTAATAATTTGCATTTTCAATTCTTGTCTCATGCCATTTCTCCAGAAAATCCAATTTTACTCCTAAAATTGCTGCTTGTAGAGTATCAAGTCTGCTGTTTATTCCGACTTCTTTATGAAAATACCTATCCACTGCACCATGAGTTCTTAAAATTCTTACTTTATCAGCAAGTTCCTTGTTATTAGCAACAACCATTCCTCCATCTCCAAAGCATCCTAGGTTCTTACTAGGAAAAAAAGAAACACAGCCAAGATCTCCTATTGAGCATGCCTTTTTTCCTTTATATAAAGAACCTATAGATTGTGCAGCATCTTCTATTACAAAAAGATTGTATTTTTGGGCTACCATCATTATAGGATCCATGTCACACATTAAGCCAAATAAATGAACAGGGATTATGGCTTTTGTAGATTCAGAAATAGATCTTTCAATTTCATCATGATTTATATTAAAAGTCCTGGGATCTATATCAACAAATACTGGAATTGCACCAACTCTTTCTATAGCTCCTGCAGTTGCAAAAAAAGTGAATGGAGTTGTTATAACTTCATCACCTGCTCTTATACCGCAAGCTAATAATGACAAGAATAATGCGTCAGAACCAGATGCAACACCTATAGCATAAACAGAATTACAGTATTCAGCAATCTTTTTTTCCAGTTCTCCAACCTCAGGACCCAATATGAACTTCTGATGTTCAAAAAGCTTTTCTAATACGATATCTATTCTTTCTTTCAAAGGATCATTCTGGCAATGCAGATCAAGTAAGGGAATTCTCATTGTTTCTCCTTAATTTCCATGATTAATTATTTCCACTATCTTCTTGCATGATTCACCATCACCATACAAATTCCTGTTGGCTTTCTTGTTAAACCAGTCTGTTGTCATCTCATTGAAAAGTAAATCCGCATCTAAACCTACTACCTTGTTAGCTTTTTCCTCAACAGTTTCAATCCACTCAGTCTGTTCCCTGAGAGTAATACAAGGTTTACTCAACCAATATGCTTCCTTTTGTAAACCTCCACTATCTGTTATCAGACCTTTTGAATCTTTAAGCCTTGACATGGTTTCTGGATAACCAAGCGGATCAATTAAATGAAGATTTGATGGTATCAATATTGAGAAGTCATTAAGGAATTTCCTGGTCCTCGGATGAGCTGGAAAATAAACATCAATCTTCGCTTTATAAATTGCATTGAAAATCATCTTGATTGGTTCGGGATCGACAGTATTTTCTGCTCTATGGAATGTCATAAGCCAGTATTCTTCAGCCCATTTATTATCCAGCCTGTAACTGAATTTTCCTTCTTCCCATTTCTTAAGAAGATCAAACATTACATCTCCAACAATATATATTCCCTCTTTAATTCCTTCCTTTTCGAGATTTCTTGCAGCGTTTTCACAAGGACAAAAACAGAATGTGGAAAAACAATCAGCAACTATTCTGTTTATCTCCTCTGGCATTTTCCTGTTATAAGATCTTAATCCTGCTTCAACATGTGCTACCGGAATCATCAATTTTGCTGAAGCAATAGCACCTGCAAGGGTGGAATTGGTATCACCATATATCAAAACCAGATCCGGTTTTTCTTTAAGTAGATATCTCTCAATTCCAATTATCATCTGAGCTGTTTGCTCACCATGATATCCTGATCCGACATTCAGGTTTATATCAGGTTCAGGAATTCCAAGTTCCTTGAAAAACAATCCTGACATATTAAAATCATAATGCTGTCCTGTATGGAGTAAGAATTCCTTGTGAAATTCTCTGATTGCCTGCGATAATAAGGCAGATTTTATAAATTGAGGTCTTGCTCCGATAATACTGAAAATCTTCACTAAAAACCCTTGCTCTTGATTATTATTTTCAGAATATTATCAAGAGAAACAAGATCATTGAAATCTATCAAGCTCCTTAGTAATGATGTATCTGGTTTCCTACGATGCATATCCTCAAATCCCTGACCATATACTTCATTGTAAGGAATAAATCTTATACTAGATCTGCTATCAAGCATTCTTATTATCCTGTTTGCTAAGTCTAGTATAGATACTTCCTCGTCACTTCCTATATTAATAACATTGCCAATTGCTTCATTTTTTTCAGACAAGGAAATCAAAGATTTAGTAACATCTTCAACATAAGTAAAACACCTGCTCTGCTTGCCATCTCCATAAACAGTTATATCCTCATTCTTATATGCCTGATCAATAAACCTGGGAATAACCATCCCATATCTTCCTGTCTGTCTTGGTCCAACCGTATTAAACAACCTGACTATTATTACTGGAGTGTTTTGTTCATGATAATATGCCATAGCCATGAATTCGTCTATTGCCTTGCTGGCTGCATATGCCCATCTCTTGAAAATCGTTGCTCCAATTACAAGATCATCACTTTCCTTGAAACTATCTTGACTGCTTTTTCCATAAACCTCAGAAGAAGATACTATGAAAACCTTTTTTCTATATCTTGCTGCTAATCTTAGAATGATTTCCGTACCTAAAATATTATTTTCCAGAGAGAAGATTGGTTGTTCCATAACCAGTTTTACTCCAACAGCTGCAGCTAGATGGTAAATCAAATCACATTCATTTATTATTTTCTCTATTAGCATCTCATTTGTTACAGTATCAATAAGAATTTTGAGATTGGGATTATTCTCTATTCCCCTTATATTCGAGAATGAACCAGTCGATAGATTATCTATTATTGTTACCTTATAGCCTCTATCTAATAAGCTCTCTGCTAAATGAGAACCTATAAAACCTGCTCCACCAGTAATTAAAACATGCATATTACTCCTTGCATGATACCCAGCATCCATTTGATTTTATGGATTCATCTGCTGCACCTAACAATCTGACAATCCTTAATCCATTCTCTGCATCCGTAATAGGTTTCTTGTTATGCATAACACAATCAAGAAAATGCTCACATTCATCTCTTAATGCTTCCTTTGTAGAGATTTTTGGAGCCCACATATCTCCAGTTCTATAGCTTATCAATGTTTCATAAATTGATTCATTAACTGTTATTCCTTTGTCATAAATCTTTATCTTCTCACTCGGATCCATATCATCATATACTAGCATCTTGCTTGAACCGCTAATAACTGTTCTTCTTATTTTAACAGGAGCAAGCCAGCTTACTTGAAAATGAGCAATCAGTTGACTTTCAAATTTTACAGTTATATAAGCAACATCTTCTACAGGCAGTCTAAAATGTGCTGCCCCGCAAGCAGAAACCGCTACTGGTTTCTCATTTATCAAATAATCCATTATTGACAGATCATGAGGAGCAAGATCCCAAATCACGTTTATATCATGCTGAAACAGACCTAAATTTATCCTGACACTATCGAAATAAAACAATTTGTCTCCTAGTTCACCTATCTCTATAAGTTCCTTGCATTTCTTTATAGCAGGATGATATATAAAAGTATGATCAACCATTATTATCTTATTCTTCTTGTAAGCTAAATCCACAAGTTCTTTGCACTCATCAATTGTTCCACACATTGGTTTCTCCAATAACAAATGCTTTCCATTTTCTATACTCTCTTTTGCTAATTTGAAATGAGTTGATACTGGTGTTACAATTGCAACTGCATCTATTCTTTTGTCTTTAATAACATCTTCCTCACAGGTTGTCACCTCAATTTTTGGGTATAATGAAGTTATAAAATCGAGTCTTTCTTTCCTGACATCTGCGCATAAAACCACATTAGAATCTGGTAAAGCTGTGAAATTCCTTATAATATTTGGTCCCCAGTAACCGACTCCAATTACTCCTATATTAAGCATTCTGCTCCTTCCATTTTTGTCTATAATTGATAAGATTTTCCTTCAAGACATTATCATCAAGAGCCAATATTTGTAATGCCAGGAAAGCGGCATTTCGAACATTGTCAATGCCGACTGTTGCTACAGGAACTCCAGGAGGCATTTGACATATAGAATGAAGTGCGTCTACTCCGCTTAAGGAACCAGCTTCAAGTGGAACACCAATTACAGGTTTCAGTGTCTTGCTGGCAATTACTCCTGGTAAATGAGCAGCCAATCCTGCAGCAGCAATTAAAACCTTTACATCAAGTTTTTCACATGCTACCAGGAATTCCCCAAGTTGATCTGGTTGTCTATGAGCTGAAATAGTCCTGAAAATATAGGATTGCTTAAAGTGGTTTAGAACCTTGAAAAGGTCATCCAGTTTCTTATGATCTGATTTACTGCCTGCAATTATTGCAATCAAAATTGGATTACCTTCTTTCCTCAGTACTCTGTAACCTATATCCCTTCTATGAAAAAATCTTTCCCATCCTTCTTCTCTTAAATCAGATAAAATAACATCTCTTGCTTCAGAAAAACTATCCTTCCAGACAACCCTGTTAATTACTCTACCGCCATTAGATACAAAAGCATTACCTGCTTTTCTGGTTCCAGCATGAACCCAATATCCATCTTCAATCTCATTCAGTTCTGGTAGTATAATGTTCTTCTTGTACTCGTCTGGATAACCATTCGATGCAATAACTATTCCCAGGCTTTTCTTGTCTTTCCATTTAAGTTCATTAGGTAATTCTTTGTCTGTAGCTGTTCTATATAATAAATCGAGCAAATTACTCTCAAGTAATGGTAAAATTACCTGAATTTCAGGATCTCCGAACCTTACATTATATTCTATCACCTTGATCCCACTAGAAGTAAGCATCAAACCACAATACAATACTCCACTAAAATCCGAACCTTCTTCCCTCATTCCATTTAATGTAGGTTCTATTATTCTTTCCTTGATAAAAAGCATTTCATTATCTGAAAGAGGATATGGTGCATATGCACCCATTCCACCAGTATTTAATCCAAGATCTCCTTCTTTTGCCTGCTTATGATCCTGCGATGGAAGAAGCGTAACATAGCTTTTCGAATTGCATAAAACAAGGATTGAAACTTCTTCTCCTTCAAGATAGTCTTCAATAACAATCTTTACTCCAGAGTCTCCAAGCTTCTTTTCTGATAGAAGATCATTTAAAACTGATAATCCATGAGCAATATCCTTTATTATAAATGCTCCCTTACCTGCAGCAAGACCATCTGCTTTTATTACAAGAGGAAATTTGCATTTTGCCAGATATGAAATGGATTTTTTTAGATCACTGAATACCTTGAAAGGAGATGTTGGAATTCTATGTCTTTTCATGAACTCCTTTGAATAGATTTTACTAGATTCAAGTTTTGCTGCTTTCTGCGTAGGACCTAATACAAGCATGCTATGCTTTTTGAAAAGATCTACAATACCATCTGCAAGATAAGACTCTGAGCCAACTATAGATAAATCAATCCTGTTTTCTTTAGCCCATTCAACAATTTCATTATAGCTGACTATATCAAGATTTTTCCCCAAACTTTCTGTTCCTCCATTGCCTGGACAAAAGAAAATCTCACAATCATTATTGTTCTTTTTAATGAAATATCCAAGAGAATACTCTCTTGCTCCGTTACCAATTATTAATATCCTCATGATGTTAACAAGTTAATCTGTGAATGTTTTGTCAAGCATGAGATTAAAAATCCCTTTTTAACTGAAAGCACAAAAAAAATTGTAGTTCTGTAATACTGACTAAAATATGAAGATAGGATTACTAAGCAAATTCATTCAAAACACTATTTCACGATATTCCAGAAATGAGGCTGAATGGCAACCCCATGATCTGGTTTGTCAGAAGTGACTTCAAACCTGTATGCTAAAGAATGAAAATCATAAGCAAAAGTTGCATCAGATCTGAAAATATCTGCAGTAATTAGATACTCTCCAGGGAGAAGCAATAATGGATCAAGAATAAGTTCAATAAAACCTTCTTTCTCAATCCTTCCGGTCTTCACTGAATCCCATTTGGTATTTATGCCATATACATAGAAATAATCATTCCTGAAAATACTGAAACCAAAAACTGCATCTTCTATTGGAATCTTCGCATAGTATTTCATTTGCATTATGAGACTCTCACCAGTTTCAAAGCATTTCTTTTCATTTCTATCTTTGTCAAGAAATCTCACTCCCCTTATAACGACTTCCTTAGTTCCAAAACGCCCTTTGCCAACCTGTTGATTATCATTAAGATCATCATCGAAACCCAGGAATTCTGGTCTGAAGATACTATTTTGATACTCTCTCATGACTTTTCTACATGGACCATCTTTCTTAATTTTTCCCTGATCAAGCCAAATAACTCTCTCACATAAGTTTTCTACCATATCCATATGATGAGAAACCAGAATAATAGTCTTTTTCTGACCTTTTATTTCCATGATCCTGTCAAAACACTTCTTCTGAAACTGCAAATCTCCAACTGATAAAACTTCATCTATAAGAAGTATCTCTGGATTCACATTAACTGCAATAGAAAAACCAAGGCGCATATACATACCAGAAGAATAAGTTTTTACTGGCATATCAATGAACTTTCTTATCTCAGCAAAATCAATAATTCTGTCTATTATCTGCTTTATTTCGCTTCTAGATAATCCCAGGATACTGGCATTCAAGAATATGTTCTCTATCCCTGTTAAATCAGGATGGAAACCGGCTCCTAGTTCAAGTAAAGCCGAAGTCCTTCCATCAATAAGAATTCTTCCCTCATCTGGTTTAAGAATGCCAGAGATGATCTTAAGTAAAGTTGATTTTCCAGATCCATTAGAACCTATTATACCAACCGTTTCTCCTTTCAATATCTCAAAACTTACATTATCCAGGGCAGTGAATTTTTCAAAATAAGGATCAAGAGGTTTTTCAAAAAAGGAGATTACTTTTGATTTCAAAGATCCTGCCTTATATTGATGCAACCTGTAAGTCTCTTTTATGCCCTCTGCTTTTACTGCTATTTTCATAAATTTACAAAGAACCTGTCGTTTTTGAAGAACCTATGAAACCAAACATTGAAAGATGAACAAATCCCAGGCATACAGTAGATATATCTCTTTCTTTATATTTCTGCAAAATTATTGCTGATATCTCTTTTACAGTCCTCTTTTCATCACATAATTTATATATTCTGTATAAAAACAAGAAATAGTCATCAACGCATCTTTCATGAAAGAAATCAAGAAATCTTTTTTCCAAATATGGATATCGCGTAGTAAGCCATGTCCATCCCCATTTACCTATTGGAGAATCGGGATACAAATATCTGTGAATTTGACCTCTGTATTCCTCAAGAGCCTTCATGGAAATCCTCTTTATTTTAGCTGGAATATCATCAAGAAAAGAATTCGGTATGAATGAAGACTTGCCTTGAAAATAGTCATTCCATGTCTTATTCAATACTATTCCCAAATCAGGTGCCTGTTCAAAAAATTTTGAACCGGGATTTGGAGTAGCAAACTGTCCAAAACAATATGGTTCATGAGTATTCTTATATAAACTCACTATATTAAGGTCAGGATTAGGTAACAATTCTTTTAATATTTTCGCAGTCTTATATGGACTGTTCAGCGTTTCTCCTACATTGAAGGTCATTGTAAGATACATAGGTACTATATTATACTTATGAATCTGTTCATTCACCTTGAATAAATCGTCAATTTCCTCCTTCTTCTGAACTGCTCTTAGAACATCTTCATCACCAGTTTCCAATCCTATTTCCAAACCTACGCAACCTGATCTTGCGATTATATCAAAATCGTTCAAGTAATTGGTAAGAGTACTTCCATTTGCAAGAGCTACCCATTTTATATCAATATTACTTTTCAGCATCATTTCAAAAATATTCAGTGCTCTTTTTTTATCTAAAAAAAGATTATCATCATGAAAGTGGATTTGATTGATTCCTGATATTTTCTTAATCCACTTGATTTCCTCAATTACATTTTCAGCAGATCGAAACCTAATCCTTCTCTTATATAGCTGAGGAGAAGCACAATAGGAACAATCATATGGGCATCCCCTGCTGGTCATTGTATCAACTGCATGGTGACTAGCCCATGGGTAGACATGTAACTGTGTTGAATATTTTCTAAGTTCAACTAAATCAAATGCAGGAAAAGGAAGAGTATCCAGGTCTTGCACCCTATCTTCACCATTATTCTCTTTTATAGTTCCATCCTGTTTATACAGTATTCCTCTTATTTCCTTAACATCATCATCTGCTATAAGCTTGTAAAAAGTGTTCTCCCCCTCTCCTACTATAACATAATCTGCACTTCCTGCAGTGAAAGGTTCTTTTGGGAAAAAAGTAGGATGAACTCCTCCATAGACTATCTTTGCATCAGGGATGCTTCTCTTTATCCTGTTTCCCATTTCATAAGCTGATAATGCCTGGACTGTTATAGCACTTAGACCTACCCATCTGGGAGAAAATTCTTTTGCTAATTCAAGAACTTCATCTTGTGTCTGATAATTCAGATCACAAACTTTTACTTCAAAACCTCTATTTCTTATATTAGCAGCAATATACAGGAGACCAATAGGCTGGCAGAAATCATTTTCGTAATGATGCAGATGACCATTAATAAATAAAACTTTGCCTTTATTCATTGGAAGGTCTTATCTATAAATAAGGATAGATATGTCAAGCATAGTAATCACTATCAGTTTTTTAATAAATGCATTAAATTCCTTGACAAAATGTTCTTTAATTATCTTCAAGAAAACATGTTATTACAACTGCGGGCAATTATTGCTCTTACTATCAAAGAAATAATCAGAAGAAAACTGACTTATTTTTTAATATTGATTTGCTTGTTATACCTGATTGTTGTATCCAGCTTTCAACCATTTAAATTGAATGTCCAGTTCAGATTAATAAAAGATCTGTCTCTTTCTGGAATTGAGATAATTGGAATATTATCTACTTTCGTGGTAGTTATTCCATTATTCTCCCGAGAAATAGAAATGAAAACCCTTTTCCCCATTTTGGCAAAACCAATTAGCAGATCTTTATATTTGACTGGTAGAATGATTGGTTCAGCAATTGCCATAACTACTATTTGGCTAGTTTTGACTATCGAGATAAATCTTCTGCTATTCTTCAAAGGTCAGGATTTCAGTCTTCCGCTTTTATATAGTTTGATTTTATTGTTGTTTGAATTCTATGTTTTATTAGTTTGGGTATCCCTTTTCTCTTCATTTGTTTCACCTCCCTTGAACGTCTCTATTGCTACAATGGTTTATGTAATAGGTAACTTCTCATATTTTTTCAAGGATTTCTTGTTGAAGAAAGTACCAATGGTATTATCATATATTCTCAAGGGGATCTTTCTGATAATTCCAAATTTCACTTTCCTCCACACTCACGATGCTGTAGTACATGATATTCCAGTATCAAATGGATATTACTTGAAAGTAATGATGTATGTAATTGTCTATATTGCTTGTTTATATCAAATAGCAATAATCGCTTTTGAAAAAAAGGATATAAACTGAAACAGCTTTTTTTAGATAATTATCGTTGATTGTATTTTAATATGGGTTCCACAATAATATTGTGGAACCTTTTTTTATTCAGTTTGTTCAATAGCTTCAAATTTGCACATTTGTTTGCAAAAACCACAACCAACACATAATGAGATATTTATCTCTGATTTCTTCTCTTTTGGGAGATAACTGATTGCCGGACAGCCAACCTGAACACATGCCTGGCAGCCTACACATTTCTCTTTGTCAATCTTGAATGGGGCAAATCTTGTTTTATACCTTTTCAGTAAAACACATGGTCTCTTGGTTATTATTACAGCTGGTTCTTCAAGTTCAACCGCTTCTTTCAAAGCTGAATTGCATTCTTCAAAATTAAGGGGATCAACGGTTTTGACAAACTTAACTCCAAAAGATTTGACAAGCATCTCAAGATCTACTTCTGGAGCAGGCTGTCCACTAATAGAAAATCCGCTCCCTGGATTATCCTGATGACCAGTCATTGCTGTTATCCTGTTATCAAGTATCAATACTGTTGTATGTCCCTGATTATATACAACATCAAGAAGTCCTGTCATACCTGAGTGAAAGAAAGTGGAATCCCCAATTACAGCAACCATTTTCTTTGATAATTCAGGTATTGCTTTCTCTATTCCAAAAGCTGCTGTTATACTTGCTCCCATGCATACACAAGTATCCAGAGCATTTAAAGGTGGCATCATACCTAGAGTGTAACATCCAATATCCCCCGTGGCAATCAGTTTTTGTTTCTTGATTGCATAAAAAACACCTCTATGTGGGCATCCAGGGCATAAAACTGGAGGTCTGTTTGGAACAGCACAAGGCTCCCTGGTTTCAACAACAGATTCTCCTACTGCTTCTGCAAGTCTATCAGGTGATAATTCATGATATCTAGGTATCTGAGATTTACCTATAATCATTGGAATATCCAAATAACCTTCTGAACAATCTTCACATTCACAACTTTCTTCATGATTATTTTCATCACATTCATCTTCTGTTTCAGATGCTTCTAAAGACTTCAGAGCAGATACAGATGCTAAATCAGTTATCAATGCTTTTATCTCGTTTTCCATTATTGGTTCAAGCTCCTCAACTATATATATAAACTTCTTACCGATAATGAAATCAAGAATCATATCCATAGGTAAAGGATAACTAAATCCTATTTTCATGAAAGAAGCTTCCTGAAAAACCTCTTTTGCGTATTGATAGGCAACTCCAGAAGTAATTACCCCTATATGAGGATTCCCTTCTTCTATTATATTGAATTTACTTTTGCTTGAAACCTCAGTGAGTTCAAAAAGCTTATCCTCCAATTCAACATGAATTTTTTTTGCATGAGCAGGTATGACAATTCTTTTTGAAATATCCTTTGTATAACCTTTTATGGGAACTTCTGTCCTTTCACCTAATTCAACAATGCTTTTTGCATGACATACCCTTGTGGTCATTCTAATCAATACTGGTAAATTCCACTCCTCAGATAATCTAACGGCTTCAATAATCATATCCTTGGCTTCCTGAGAATCTGAAGGTTCAAACATAGGAATTCTTGCAGATCTTGCGTAATATCTATTATCCTGTTCATTTTGAGAACTGTGCATACTAGGATCGTCTGCAGTTACTATTATCAATGCACCGAATGCTCCAATGTAGGCTAAAGAAAACATAGGATCTGCTGCGACATTAAGTCCAACATGCTTCATAGCTACAATTGCCCTGGCACCTGCGAAAGTTGCACCACCAGCTATTTCCAGAGAAGTTTTCTCATTAACTGCCCATTGGCATTTGATTTCTTTGTAGTTGCTTATGTTTTCTAGAATTTCAGTACTTGGAGTTCCAGGATAGGCAGTAGCAAAATGAATACCTGCCTCATAAGCACCTCTCGCTATTGCTTCATTTCCAGATAAAAACTTTTTCATGATAACTCCTAATATTTTATCAGTGATTTTACATTATAACCTTTTAGTTTGTTTATCCCATTCAGGAAAGTCAGTTCTATTATAAAACCAAAGCCTGCTACCTTGCCTCCACAATTTTCTATTAATTTAGCAGCTGCTTCAGCAGTTCCACCTGTTGCAAGCAAATCATCTACTATTAAAACAGATTGCCCTTCTCTCACTGCATCTTTGTGCATTTCTATTCTGTCTGTTCCATATTCTAATGCATATTCTTGAGAAAAGGTTTCTGCAGGAAGTTTTCCAGGTTTTCTTATGGGAATAAATCCTACTCCCAGATTGTATGCTAAAGGTGTTCCGAATATAAATCCTCTTGATTCAATGCCTGCTATCAAATCAATCTTTAAATCTTTGAAGTACTCATTTAAAAGATCAACCGATGATCTCAAACCATTTGCTTCTTTTAATAGGGTTGTAATATCCTTGAAAACAATCCCTTCTTTAGGGAAATCAGGAACATCTCTTATCATTTTTGCAAGTTTCTTATCCATAAAAACTCCTCTCCAAATATAAACAATTTACAAAAGAGCTGATTTCATAAATCATATCTTTTTGTAAACACCTTTTAGTATTTTGAAGTTTTTTTACAATTTCATCTCAAGTTTTTTCTTGACCGTCCATAATGTTTGGTAGTGTTTGGGAATATGCTTAATTTTGTTTTAAAACTTATATCCATAATAGCTATATTCATGATTATCAACATATTAAGATATTTGTTTTCCAGTAAAAACAATAAATTAAATAATGAAAAAAATCCGAACAGAAATGAAATCTATTCGATAGAAATAGACAAATGCAAAATTGAAGATGGTGATTATAAGGAAGTAAAGGATTAGAATGTTTAAATTTCTTTTATTGATTCTTGCTTGCCTGATTTTATCATGTGGCAAGAAAAACAAGACTGATGAAAAAACAAATATTAAGGAAATCAAACCAGACTTCGTTATAAAGTCAATTTCTTCAAGAAAAATCCCGATATATGCTGAATCATTGTTAAGATCTTTACATATAGCCACCATAGAATCTCCTATCGGCGGAAAAATAAATGAAATAACTGTTAAACTGGGTACTAGAGTTAAAAAGGGTGCTTTGCTGGGAGAGCTTGATAATGCACTGGTAAAAGCAAATTTCGAAAAAACCAAATCAGAAATAGAAAGAATGCAAAGTGAATTGACATCTTTTCAACAGCAACTGGTTCAGATAGTAAAAAAATACGGAGTTGGAGATCAAAGCAGAGATATGCAAAATGAGATAGATGCTTTGATAAAAGAAATAAATGAAAAAAAGTCAGATCTTCAAGATCTTGAACTTGAAATAAAATCAGGACAAATACTGAGCCCAATAAAGGGAGAGATTACTGGTATTTATAAGCAGCCAGGTCAGGTTATAGTTAAGGGAGATAAACTTTTCATAATAGAAGATAATACAACATTGACAGGAAGTATTGAATTAAGTGAACAAGATGCAACTAATTACAACGAAGGAGATGCCGTAAATATAATAAAAAATGATGAGGAATTTCAGGGAACAATTACACTGGTTCATAAAGAAGCAGGATTTTATAAGGCAATTTTTGAAGTAGAGGGAAGAAGACTGAAATCTGGAATGATTGTTAAAGTACCATTATCTGTAAAAAAACTTGAATTAGTTGCTATACCAAAATATCTCCTTCTTGATGGATATGTCTGGATAATAAAAGATATGCAATCTTTCAAGGAAAAAGTCAAAATAATGGATGAAGACCAGAATAATATTTACACAAGTAGTTATCAAATAGGAACTGTTATTATTGATGGACATAATAATTCTTTGAAAGATGGTCAGGTTGTTAAGGTATTGCATTAAATAATGATTAAAGTTCTTGTTGTTGATGATAGTGCTTTCATAAGAAAAGCCTTATCAAGAATGCTGGAAACAGATCCTGAAATAAAGGTAATAGGAACTGCTCATGATGGAGAAACAACCCTTAAGAAAACAAAAGAACTGAAACCAGACATTATAACTCTGGATCTTGATATGCGTGGAATGGATGGTCTTTCCATTCTTAAACAGATAATGATTGAATGTCCAACACCAGTAATTATTGTCTCATCTCTTGCTAGTGAAGGAGCTCAAATAACACTTGATGCTCTTCAAATAGGAGCAATAGATTTTGTACCTAAAGAGATTTCGTTTATTTCAGCTGAAATAATCAAAATACAGAAACAGCTTATAGAAAAAATCAAGTATATAGCTAAAATAGGTCTAAAACCACATTTTAAAAGGATCATAAATCAAAGGACTCAGAGACCCAGAATATACAATCTGCCTACTCATGCAAAATCCATATTCAAGTTGATAGCAATTGGTACTTCAACAGGAGGTCCAATAGCTCTCCAGTCATTCCTTCCTCAGTTTCCAGATAACTTTCCTGTCCCCATTCTTATAGTCCAGCATATGCCACCAGGATTCACGAAAAATCTTGCTTCAAGATTGAATGGACTATCAAATATAAAGGTAATAGAAGCTGAAGATGGAATGAGAATAGAACCTAAATATGCTTATATAGCTCCAGGATATGCACATATGCTTGTTAAAAGAGAGCAAGGGTATTATGTTACGAAACTAAGCGAATATCCAGCAGATATTCCTCATGTTCCTTCTGTAGACATACTTTTTGAGAGTGTTGCTGATTATTTTCCTGGAAACTCTATTGCTGTTATCCTTACTGGAATGGGAAATGATGGCTTAAGAGGAGCATATCAGATGAAGGATAAAAAATCAATTATTATCACTGAAACGGAAGAATCATGTGTTGTTTATGGAATGCCAAAAGCAGTCAATGAAGCAGGATTATCTGATTTTCACCTACCCTTAACTGATATTCCAAAGCAAATTATAAAACTTGTAATGAAAAACTAGTAAATATGGAAACGAGTTTTTACTAATTACCTTCCCAAGGTTCTTTCTCAGTAAGTTTTTTGTTATCCTGAAGATCCCAATAAACCTGTAAAATCCAGTATTCTTTATTTCCATCAACTTTTAATTCCATGAGCATTCTATAATTCATTCCCGAAACTAATTGAGAGTATACTTTGTGAACCTTAATCAACTCTACTTTCTTTGAAATCTCTCCTGCCAATGTTTCTACTGCAAATTTCGCAGCTTCCTTGACTCTTGGATTACTGGGTTTATCAAGCCTGAAACCTCCTAACTCTCTTTGTTCTACAAGCCATTCATCTGGATCAGGTGCTTTCCCCATGCAAAAAACAAAAACAGGCAATAGCATCAATATAATTATTCCTTCGATTATTTTCATGTTAACCTCCATTATATATAATCGGACTTTTTAATCATAATCCCTCAATTTTTCCTGATAGCATTTCTATAAGTTTCTTCCTGGCTCTATATATAAGTGATTCTACAGATGAAATTGATAAACCAAGAAGTTTTCCTATTTCAATATAAGAATATCCCTCCTCCCTTGCCAGAAGTAAAGCCATTCTCTGTTTATCGGGTAATTTCATTAACGCAGCCTGAAGCATTTCATATTCTTCTTTTATAATCAGTTGTTCGCTTATATCTTTTTCTCCTGCTGGCAGTTCAATTTCAATGTCATCGTTTATATTAAGAGATTGAAAAATATTCGTTTCTTTCTGCTGGTTTATACATAAATTAAGTGCTATTCTATATATCCAGGAAGAAAACCTATAACCCTTTTTGAAAAGATCAGCTTTTTCCCAAATCCTTATAAAAGTTTCTTGGACAATCTCCTCTGCAAAATCCTTCTGACCACTAAACCTAAATGATAGATTTGATATTTTCTGGCTATATCGATTGAAAAGTATAGAGAAAGCTTTAAAATCTCCTTTTTTAACAGCTTCCATCAATTCTTCATCACTTCTCAGTGGCATTATTTCTTAGAGTTGGAATAAATATTGGAGTAATTAGTATCTGATCCCCATCAGATTCCCTTGCCTTGTTTAAAGTCTTATAGACCTCAGGGAGAAATTTCTCCGAAACCATTGCCCAGTGGTTATCAAAGAGTCCAATCCCAATACTGACATCAATATACGTTCCCTGAGGGAATTCATCAGCCATTTCTTCTTTCAGCAAAAATCTCATTTTCTCAGCAACAATCCTGGCACCAATTCTCCTGATCTTGGGAAGTATAAGCGAAAACTCAAATCTTTCAAGATGAAAAACAAGATCGGATTCTCTAATGTGTTCTCTTATTGAGATTCCAATTTTCTTCGCTATTTCACTTTTTCTAAGTTCAATCAGATCCGTTTGCTCATGAGTTAGATTAACTCCTATCAACATCAAGGCAAAATGCTTTCTTGTTCTCTGAAATTGCTGAATATTTCTTTGAAGTATAGAGTGGAATTCCATCTGATTACCACATACTAAAGGACGATTAAACTGATCAATGTCAGATTCTTCCCAAGATGGAGGGACATGTTCAAGGATTTTAGATATTGAATTTGGTAAATTGTCTCCAAATATTTCAATATTCTTCTTAACAAAAGATTGAACTAGCAAAAAATCATCTTTCAGCAGCTTATAATCTTCATAAATCATATGTGTCTTATCATCCTTGGTATTACTTTCATCTTCATATGTAAAATCATCGACATATTCGTCAGGCATAAAACTCCTTATTCAATAAATCATAGTAATTTCCTTCTCCCAAACAACTCTTAAATTAGCAAGTGTTTTTTTATCTACAAATTTTTGCTTGACCAAACAATTCTTAATATATGTTTGTTGAATTATATATGAGATATCAGCAGATAAAAAAATATCTAACAACAATAATAGATCTATCTATCAAGTTTATTAGGGATCTTTTCAATTCAAGTTTTAAACATGACGTACCTGGAACAGCAGCAGAAGGAGCATACAGAGCAATACTTTCTTTTTTTCCATTCTTGATGGTTATGGTTTCTCTTCTCTCTCAGTCCAGCCATAAATACAATCTTGTGGATGAATTGATGGAATTACTAAGAAGATTCCTTTTACCTAATTCAATAACGATTATTCAAAGTTATCTTGAAAATTTTGTTAATATTCCAGTTAAAACAATTATTAGCGTAAGTATATTTGCATTTTTCTGGTTTGGAACTGTATATTTCTGCGCTATAGGGAAAGGTATTGCAAAAGCATATGGATTATCAGTAAGACCTTTATGGAGAGATCTATTCATTCACTTCATGCTGTTTGTTTTCACAGGAGTTTTTCTGGTTGCATTTTCTGCTCTTATGATTTTAGGCCCAATAATACTTAAGTTATTAAATGTATATATTGAAGTTCCAAAAGGGATAACATTTCTGTTAGGTAAATTAAGAATTTTCACTTCAGTAGTAGGTTTGATAATTCTTCTTTCCACTATTTATCATATTTCTCTTCCTAAACCTTCTTCATGGTTTACTCAATTACCAGGTGCTGCCTGCTCTGCAACAGCCTGGGTAATATCTACAGGTGCATTTTCCTTGTATCTGCAGCACTTTGGATTATATGAGAAGACTTATGGTTCATTAGCTGGTTTGATTATTTTTCTAGTTTGGCTTTATATTTCTAATGGAATATTCATAATGGGAGCTGAAATAAATCATACATTGGATAATTTAATCAGGGACTACAAAAAAAATACAAATTAGCTTATATTTATTTGCATCTTAGTATTCTCAGACACCTTTTTTTAACATCGAATATAAATTCATTTTTCTTGTCGGGCATTGTTTCTCCGTCAATCTGGTATCGAAGTGGTTTTTCTGTTATTATGACACCTTCTTTAACAGAGAAGTTCAGGAGACTATTAGATTTATTTAATGTAGAAGTTATGAGTCTAACCATCTCTTGTATCCCTTCGTGGAAAGCAAGTTTTGGAATTGATATCAAATCAAGAAAACCATCATACAAAGAAGCCCAGGGTGCTATAACTGCAGCACCTCCTAGTCTTCTATTGTTTACTAACATGATAGATATATGTTTTCTATTCTCAGGGAAGCTTATTCCTGAAACATTAGCTTCAAAACCTTCTGATTGAGAAAATTGCTTGAGAGTCTCCGCCACATATTGAAAAAAATTACGTTCTATTCCTTTGAACTTTGAAAACTCACTAACGATAACTGCATCCAAACCAATTCCAAAGATATTAATAAATGTTCTATTATTGACTATCCCTATATCTATATCAATCTCTCCTGCTTTTTTAAGTGCTCTATATGCAAGTATTGCATCGATTGGCATTCCCATCTCAATTGCCAAACCATTACCTGTTCCGGCAGGTATAATACCTAATGGCACCTTTGTTCCAGCTAGTGCTAAACCAACCTTGCTAACAGTTCCATCTCCTCCTACAGCAATTATTGGAGAGTAATTTGCATCTATTGCTTTCTTTGTAAGCTCAGTTTCTTCACCAGGCTTGTGAGTGTGGTATATCCTGAATCTGATTTTCTCTTTCTTGCATTCCTTCTTGAGTCTCTCTAGTATCCACTTGCCAAAACCCAGTCCAGCATGTGCATTAATAATAAAACATGGTTCCCATTCTTTATCAGTCACAATGCCAATCTCTTGTTATAATAATATTCTTGTCAAGACTGGCATCTTTGAAATTGTTATAAATTACTTGTCAAAAAACATAAAATTTGAAGAATATAATGTTATGTTGATTATTCCACTTAGTACCTACAAGATAATTTTCAGTGTACTTTTTCTCTTGCTTCTGCTATTACTTTTCACTCTGATATGGAGTAAAACAAAGCATCTTATGAGAAAATGGAAAAAATTCATTTTAGTGAGTTATTTGCTTATTATCCTGGCATTGATTATGTCTATCTTTACGCCTTCTATTCTTACTGAAAAGAAGGAATATATCAAAGAACCTCTCATTGTACTTATAGATCATTCATTATCAATGAATCTTAGTAAGGAAAATTTCTTTAAAAAGCAATCATTAGAGAATTTATTGAAAAGCAAAAAATTCAGTGAGCTAAGCCAAAAATATGATATAATGATGTTTGCTTTCGGAGATTCATTGAGATCAATAAAATCCCTGCAAAAATTAGAAGATATGCATAGCAGACTGGAAGAATCTCTTGGCTTACTTGAGCAAAAAAAAATACATTCAAAATTTGTTCTAGTTATTTCTGATGGATGGATTGAAGATGCTAATAGTAGCTTAAACTATAAATTTTTTAAAAACAAGATTTTTGCTCTTGGAATAGGAAAGGAACCACCAAAGAGTCTTCAGATAATCTCTATAAAATATCCTGAAAATATTGAAAACGAAGAAAAAATTCCAATAATCATAAATTATTATACTAATGGACTAAACAAGGTTGATTTTAATGTTTTAGAAAATAATCAATCAATAAAAGAAGAGATAATTGAATCCAGATCTGGTTTTCAAAAACATATTTCCTGGGTATTTGCGCCGCAAAAAGGTATTAATAACTATATAATAAGAATCTCAAGTGATGATCTGAACGATACGAGGAAGTTTACAATCAACAGAGGTCTAAACAAGAATACAATAATAGTTGCTTTCAAGGAATTGACATGGGAAACTACTTTCTTTATAAGATATTTGAAAAGAAACTCTATTGAATATGAGATTATCGATTTAATGCAACGAAATAATTCGAAAATAAACAAGGAAACAATGTCAGCTATTTACTTTGGAAATTTGGAATCTTTGCCGGTGAATGATTTTTTATTTTCTAAAATTTTCATCTGGCCTACAAAAGGTTCAGAAATTCTTAATGGTACAATAAGCAATAAAAATTCACTTAGTCAGTTTGAAATGGATGATTTTATATTCCCAAAAGCTGCAAACATAACTTTCACAGCTTCATCCAGTATTCCAAGAAACTGGACTCCCTTAATAAATGTAGGCAATATACCTGTTCTGTTAGGTATGGAAAAGACGGATGCATTGATGGTTTTATTTAATGTACAGGATATCTGGTTGCTTCAAATGAATGAGTATAATGAAGCATATGAACAAATATCAAATAATATAGTAAAATGGTTAATGAAACCTTATCACCCGTACAAATGGCATTTTGAAAGTATTCCAAATAATCCCTCAGCAAACGAAAATTTTCAGATAAGTGTCAGTTTAACTGATAGAAAAGGCAGCCTTGTTAAATTGACAGAAATTGAGGCAAGAATAGATGAGAGTAAATATATCCTTTCTGGAAAAAATCAGGGGGTCTATATCCTTAATTTACTATTGGATGAAGGTCAAAAAAACATAAATTTCACAGCCAGAGACTCAGGCAAAGAAATTACCAAAGCATCTTATAAAATAGATGTTCTATCTAAACATGATGAAAAAAGGGATCTTGGATTAAATTCAATTAAACTGAGGAATCTCGCTGGTGAAAACTATTTTAATATAGAGAATGCTGAAATTATGCTTGATAAAATACTTGATTATAAACTGGAAACACGTAGTTCCAAGAAAATTGTTGATTTATCACCAAGGCTCTATATAACAATAATTATTCTTACTCTTCTGATATCAATCTGGTTTATAAGAAAAGTAAAAAACTTATAATAATTTAAAAGGCTTGCCTTTTTTTTCTTGTTTAATATATCATGCCTTAATTAGCATACTTGCTTGAGAAGCAGAATCAGGGATTAGAGATATTTAGAAAAAGTATATGGAGTATTGATAGATGAAGAAAGTAATTTGCTTCTTTTTGTTGATAGTTCTAAGTACTATTTCCCATTCAGCTGAAGCTTATTTAACAAATTCTGATAAAGAAGAAATCAAGGCAATATCCAAGAAATTTATAGATTGTCTGAAATCAAAGAAAAGAAGCAAATTTGAAGAAGTTTTTTTAAGTTACTATGAATACAAGATTATTGATCCTAATCATGCTTACCAGGATAAAAAAGAATATTTAAAATCACTGGTGGAGAAGAATTGGACAAAACTGCGAAATATAAAGCTTAAGTCATCAAAAATCAAATTTATAAGATATAGTTTATCAAGGAAACCAAGAAAACTTAAAAAGCATAATTATAGTAATAGTAATGATATACTTATTATAAGAGATCCATGCATAATTTTCTGGAATGGTGGAGAAATAAGAAAGATTGAAGTTAATGCATTCATAAAAGTTGGTAAGAATTGGCGAATATTCATGCGCTAAAATACTTTATCATTTTGCTATTAATATCTCAACAGCTTTTCTCATTCAACTTCGAAAGATGGAAAACAGGAGAGAATTACAGTTTGAAGCAAAATACAAAAAC